>CBDTVA010000275.1:0-4522 GCA_965363935.1 uncultured Gammaproteobacteria bacterium
CTTATGGGTTACCCGATCTGGGTATGACCTCATTGGATAATGTTTTAACGGATGTACGTCGAATCACGGCTGCTTCTGCATTACCTCTTTTAGTGGATGTAGATACTGGCTGGGGCAGTGCATTTAATATCAGCCGTACCGTAAAAGAGATGATTAAGGCCGGGGCAGCAGGTATACATATTGAAGATCAGGTGCAGACAAAACGTTGCGGTCATCGTCCAGGGAAAGAAATTGTTTCTCAGCAAGAGATGGTGGACAGAATCAAAGCAGCGGTTGATGCACGAACTAATGACCTGGTCATTATGGCACGTACTGATGCTCTGGCAGTTGATGGCATGGATGCGGCAATTGAACGTGCTGTCACCTGTGTTGAGGCAGGAGCCGATATGATTTTCCCTGAAGCAATGACAACATTGGAGCAATACCGTACCTTTGTTGATGCGGTTGGTGTGCCGGTGTTGGCAAATATTACTGAGTTTGGTTCGACCCCATTGTTTACAACTGAAGAGTTAAATTCTGTCGGTGTTAAACTTGCACTTTATCCCCTTTCAGCCTTTAGAGCCATGAATGCCGCTGCTCTTAATGTTTATCAAACGTTGCTTAATGATGGAACACAACAATCAGTATTAGAACTGATGCAGACCAGAGAAGAGCTGTATGGCTTTCTTGATTACCACGCCTATGAACAGAAACTGGATGCGCTGTTTGATGAAGGTAAAGAACTGTAATAAAAGCAGGAGATAAGAGTTATGGGAACAGATAAGATGACAGTGGCGAGTACGCCAAGAGCAAAAAAATCGGTCGCATTATCAGGTGTTGTTGCCGGCAATACTGCACTTTGTTCAGTTGGGCGTAACGGTAACGATCTGCATTATCGTGGATATGATATTCTTGATTTTGCTGATAAGTCTGAATTTGAAGAAGTCGCCTATCTCTTAATACATGAGAGGTGGCCTAATAGAACAGAACTAACGGCCTATAAACAGAAACTAAAAAAATTAAGAACTATACCAGAAGCACTAAAAAGAGTACTGGAACAGATTCCTGCAAGCGCTCATCCAATGGATGTGATGCGTACAGGATGTTCAATGCTGGGAACTCTTGAAACAGAAGACGATGCACACGAAATAGATGCTTCTAGAACAATTGGCGACAGAATGATTGCTTGTTTTGCTTCAATTCTTCTTTATTGGTGGCACTATGCTCACTATAATAAACAAATTGAAGTGGAAACTGATGACGATAGTATTGGCGGACACTTTTTACATCTTTTACATGGAAAGGCTCCCACTGAATCACAAGTGTGTGCGATGCACATATCACTTAATTTATATGCTGAACATGAATTCAACGCATCAACCTTTTCTGCAAGAGTCATAGCTGGAACAGATTCTGATTTATACTCGGCCGTGACCGGTGCTATTGGTGCCTTACGCGGGCCTAAACATGGTGGCGCCAATGAGGCCGCTTGTCTTATTCAACAACGTTATCAAAATGCAGATGACGCTGAGAAAGATATCATCGAACGGGTAGGGCGTAAAGAGATTATTATCGGTTTTGGTCATCCTGTTTATACGGTGGGTGATCCACGCAATGACATGATTAAAGGTGTAGCAAAATCATTGTCAGAAGAACGTAATGACATGCTGATGTATTATGTTGCCGAGCGCCTGGAGGAAGTTATGTGGAATATTAAAAAAATGTTCCCTAACCTTGATTGGTTCTCGGCCGTTTCCTATCACATGTTGGGTATTCCAACTTCACTGTTTACTCCGGTTTTTATTATCTCAAGGACAACTGGCTGGGTCGCACATGTCATTGAACAACGGGTGGATAAAAAAATAATCAGGCCAAACGCCAATTATACGGGTCCAGAAAATCAGGCATGGGTACCGCTTGATGAAAGAGATTAATTCTATTCCTTAATAAGGTCTATATCAGAATGAGTTCAAACAATGTTGAAAGTAATATTCGCCCAGATGCTGATCAGGAGCTGGTTAATATTGCTGATTATGTCTGTGATTATACAGTAACATCACAAGAAGCACTGGAGACAGCGCGTAATAATCTGATGGATAGCCTTGCCTGTATGTTAATGGCACTAGAGTATCCGGAAGCAGCCAAACATCTAGGTCCGTTGGTGCCAGGAACGATTGTACCCAATGGTGCCAGAGTCCCGGGTACCCATTTCCAGTTAGATCCGGTTAAAGCTGCATGGGATATTGGTGCCCTGGTACGTTGGCTTGATTTCAATGATACCTGGCTGGCTGCGGAATGGGGGCATCCATCTGACAACTGGGGGGCTGTCCTGGGACTGGGTGACTACCTGAGTCGAAAAGCAGTATCAGAAGGCAAAGCACCGATGACAATGGAAATGTTGTTGCACTATATGGTGAAAGCTCATGAAATACAGGGTGTCCTGGCTCTGGAAAACAGCTATAACCGTGTTGGCCTTGATCATGTTGTTTTAGTGAAAGTAGCCTCTGCCGCAGTAGCCGCTGTTATGTTAGGTTTAGATAAAGACCAGGTCATTGATGCTCTTTCACACGCCTGGGTTGATGGCCAGTCATTACGTACTTATCGCCACACGCCTAATACAGGCTCACGAAAATCCTGGGCTGCAGGTGATGCTTCAAGCAGAGCAGTACGGCTGGCAATGATGGTTGCAAAAGGAGAGATGGGCATGCCCAGTGTTCTCAGCGCACCACAATGGGGTTTTTATGATGTCTTATTTAAGGGGGAAAAATTTAAATTCCAACGCCCTTATGGCAGTTATGTTATGGAGCAGGTTCTTTTCAAAATTTCATTCCCGGCAGAGTTTCATGCCCAGACAGCGGTAGAATGTGCTTTAATGCTTCACTCTCATGTGAGTGAACGAATAGAGGATATTGAGCGCATTGAGTTAACGACTCAAGAGTCAGCTATTAGAATTATATCCAAAGAAGGCCCTTTACATAATCCTGCTGATCGGGACCATTGTCTGCAGTACATGGTTGCAGTTGGCTTGCTCTTTGGTGAGTTAACCGCTGACTATTATGAAAATGAAGTGGCTCAAAATCCACTAATTGATAAACTGAGAAAATTGATGCTAGTAAAGGAAGATGCTCGTTATTCACAGGAATATCATGATCCGGAAAAACGTTCTATTGCTAATGCTGTTCAGGTTTTCTTTAAAGATGGCAGCAGTACTGAAAAGGTTGAAGTTGAGTACCCCATTGGTCATCGTCGTCGTCGTGCTGAAGGTATTCCAGTGCTGGAAAATAAATTTTATGATGCACTGCACAAGCGCTTCCCTCATCGTCAGGCGCAAAAGATCTATGATCTCTGTTTAGATTCAGAACGATTGAACACAACATCGGTTAATGACTTTATGGATATACTTGTTATTTGATTTTAATACGTTCAGAGTGAATATTACGTTGCCAGAAATGGTGCTTAACAAGTCACTGTTTTATAAAGAGCTGAAAAGCCCTGTTTAGGCCAATTAATAATAGGCAAGTTTTTGAAATTATTAAATAACTGACCTGACTTAAAAGCCCTTGCTCTACCAGATAAGGTGTCAAGCATATCATGATTATCATTCGATCAGAGTAAATCGCCATTGCGGGCAAAAGCACTAACCATTGATGTTTGTGCTAACTGCCCCCCATTTTTCTCTGGCAAACAGATTGTGAAATATCGCCAAAGTCAAACCGGCAGGTTCTATCAGCGTTATCCCTATTTAAGATAAATCAATTATCCTAAATGAATCATCCTTGATTCAACAATCTCCTAAATCTAGAAAATGAAGTGATATTTAATGTGTACCCAGGTTATTGCACTGATATGTTAAGAGCCTCTAATGTACTTAGCGTAAGTCCACCGGTTTCAAGTCCTTTATTTATTTGGAATTGCTCGATTGCATTATAGGTTTGCCTGCCCATCACGCCATCAACCGGGCCAGGATCAAGATCTAATTTTTCAAGTGCTCGCTGTAATCTGGTTACAACATCTTGAGATGTATTTGTTTCGCATAATACCTGACGCCAGGCGAATTTTTCATCTGTCACTTTGTTACGAGTAGAGACTTCCGAGTAATCAGCAGGTATTTCGATTCTTTTTTCCTGCGCAGGAGAAACCAATTTATTGACTTTAACCAGTTTCTCTTCAGCTGGAACAACTTCTTTTCTGGTGGTTGCTTCCGCTGCGATCATTTGCTTGGTAATAGTCTTGTATTTTGCATCGATCTTCGCCCGACAAATAAGTTTTCCAGTCAGTTTACCAGGACCTGTTGCTCCTTTTTCACGCCATCCGATTAATCCATCTGATTCCTTTACCTGTTTATCCACCATTTGATATTCAGCCGGAATTGCAGTTCTTTTTTCCTGAGCTGGTGTAACCAATGTTTTTACTTTAATAGTATCATATTCTGCAGGAATAGTGATTCGTTGAGATACTGATGGGGTTTTTAAGATCTTTTTGGTAATAATTTTATACTTTGCCGGGACTTCAACCAGGCACATAATATCCCCGGTAGAGTTAT
>CBDTVA010000276.1:0-4475 GCA_965363935.1 uncultured Gammaproteobacteria bacterium
TTATATGGAAGGTTTGTGACAATTTTGTGACAGAACAGCTATCCAGAAATCTGGAATATTAATATTTAATCAGTAAATGTTAGACAAGCACTTGCTTAACTTTTGGATCAAGTTATAACTTCGACGAAGAATGAAAAATTCGCATAGTGTCGGGTTCTATTCACCAGTTATCAATATAATATGATGAATCTGTATTCAGGTTTTTGAGGATGTACGTTCTATTTTAACCTTGCAAGCTGTTGGGTCAACACATCAAGTACCTGAATAAATTCCTGTTTAATTTGTTTAATTAAAAAGCGGCCATTTTGCTCAAGATAATTATCATCAGCGTTTTCAAGAGTATCACATAGCTTCGATAAATTTATCGCGCCTAAATAAGCATTACTGGATTTAAGTCTATGAGCCTGTTGCCTTAGTTCCTGCCATTGCTGCTGTTCAAAGAGTAATGGTAGATTATTGACTTGCTCTGGTGAATTATTCAGATAGAGCTGAATAATATTTATAACCAGCTCTGGCTTCCCTGCATCAATAAATTGACCTAAAACGGATTCATCAATAACCGAGTGGCTGTTGCCAGGATGCTTATCCGGATTTGGCGATTTAACCGATATTGTTCGATTCTGTCGGGGTTTTCGATCAGATAAGCCTAACCACTTATTTAACATGCTGAGCAATTGTTTTTGCTTAAATGGTTTACTTAAATAGTCATTCATTCCAGAGTGCCGACACTTTTCCTGTATACCTTTTAGTACATCTGCAGTTAAAGCTATAATTGGGACCGAGGGATCAACAAGCTGTTGTTGGCGAATTGTTTTTGCGCTGCTAAAACCATCCATTACGGGCATATGGCAATCCATTAAAATCAAATCATAGTGGTTCTTGCTAGCAGCGTCTACTGCCAGTTGCCCATTTTCTACTACAGTGGCCTGAAAGCCAAGGTTCTTCAACATATGTGAAGCAACCACCTGATTGACCAGATTATCTTCGACGAGCAATATATCAGCTGAATTTATAAGCGCTTTTTCTACGATAGATGTTTGTTCATCGGCATTAATACTCTCGAGTGACAGACCTGCCACTGCTTCCAGGCGCAGGATAAAACTAAAACAGGATCCTTCGCCTAAACGGCTTTCCAGCTTTAACTGGCCGCCATGCAAATCAACCAGATGTTTTGCTATTGCCAAGCCCAATCCTGTGCCGCCATAAACCCGGTTGACCGAGTTATCAGCTTGTACAAAGGTATTAAAAATATCTTTTTGCTTATCCGGGCTGATACCCGGACCCGTGTCAGACACAGCAAAACGAATAGCATATTTATTATCACTTTTTTCCAGGACATCTACTTTTAAATGAACTTCACCTTGCTCGGTAAATTTAACGGCATTGCCTAAAAGATTGATCAAAGTCTGGCGTATGCGGGTTATATCTCCTTTTACATAGCCCGGTAGCTGAGCAGAAAATTCAAAATTTAAAGTCAGATTTTTCTGCTCTGCCTGATGGCTTATGATTGCAATAGTGTTGTCCAGGAATTCCGGTAAATTGAATGCACGAATCTCCAATTGCAGCCTGTTGGCCTCGATTTTAGAAAAGTCCAAAATATTATTAATGATTCCAAGCAGACTTTCAGCAGACGTATAGGCCATTTTTGCCAGCGAATGTGCCCGGCTATCAAGCTGTGAGCTGAGCAACAGCTCTATCATGCCCAATACACCATTCATCGGGGTGCGGATTTCATGGCTCATATTGGCCAGAAAGAGTGATTTTGCACGATTGGCTGAATCCGCCTGTTGTTTTAGTAATACTTCCTCTCTGCCTATTTGTAAAAAATAGTGCTGATCATGGTAATGGCCATTCATGAATTCCAATAACATAAGCTTTTTGCCTTGCCAGCATGTTGCAGTGGCTTCGAATGCTAATTCTTCACCCCTAACAGATTGCTCCATCCAGGGGCCTGATTTTTGACGGGACAGATTGTCCTCTAAATTCCAGACATCCCGAGCTTCATACAAAAAACTTTCCAGAAAAGGAAATCTTTCAATCAGATTAATTTTTCTGTGCAAAGAAAAACAATCAGGAAATTCAGTATTAAAAAAGGCAGGAGTAGGGCTTAGCTGAATAAATGTCTGTTCATCGATCATTTCAAAGGGCAGTATATTATACAGGTCAAAAAAATTAATGTTATCCACTATTAAATCAGTCTTATCCCGATCTTGTTTTGCTTGAGTCAGTTCATTATTTTTTTTTAGCGCGATATCTTGCCAGGATAAATCAGCTGTTTTTTCCTGAAAAATTATCCAGTCATTATCAGAATCATGAAAAAGATGGATGTCCATCGGGTTATCAGCCTGACTATCCGCAGTTGAAAAAAAGGCATACTCTTCAGACAGGGGCAATAGTTCAGTTAATATGCGCACATGCTCAACAACCGGTTTACCAGATGGACAGTTTTGCAGATTAAAGCGAGTCAGGCTGCCACCAGATGCCAGTAAAATTCCCTTTTCATGACTGGTCTTAAGATAGGCAATGGCACTATTTTGCAGCAGTATTTTAAACAGGCTTTCTTTAATAAAGGAAGGAAATTGACTACTCATACTTTTGTTTCTCTATCAGGTGAAATTAAAATCCTGAATTCTTACTCCAATCTATCCTGCATTATGTCGGATGCTAATGTATAAAAGGACTCTTGCACACCCTCATTGTGTTTGGCGCTGGTTTCGATTATCTTCCAACCGGCTGACTGCAATTGATTGAGTTGCGACTGATTAATCGTCCATTGCTGTTTTAAATCAGATTTATTAACTAATAAAACAAAGGGCAATGACTCCGCCTCCAGTGCCATTTTATGATGCAATAACAATGCAGTCTCCAGTGTATCAGCGCGGGTCCCATCGGTGACTAAAAGGTATCCGGCGGCACCCTTTAAATAGCTTTGTCTAACCTTCATAAACTCGTCTTCACCAGCCAGATCCCACAGGATGAACTCAATATCCCTGCCATTAATATGGACGGCTTTTTTGTCGATTTTTACGCCCAGTGTGGTAAGATATTTGTCGCTGAAAATGCCTTTTACAAAACGTTGTACCAGAGAGGTTTTACCAACAGCAAAAGAACCTAAAATGCAAATTTTCTTTCGTATCATTGGATTCTATCCCTGCCTTCCCATACGCAGTGTGTAGATAACGAGTTCCCTTGTAAAAATAAATATTTTCTACCGGTAAAATAAGTTTACTTAAATTGAACTTATTTTTTGCAGTTAAGCCTTATTACCGGCTAAAGATAAATGACGAAAACCTTATAAGAACAGGATCTAAAATGATATACTAGTATACCGAAATTTTTTCGTTCTGTACGGAGATGATTATAATAATTTGCCAATTTATCAGAGTACTGGAAAATTATTCAACTAAAATTTCTATTATTAATTAATGCAACTACTGGAGAAAACGAATGGCAGAAGAAACTGCAAATGATGCGGCAGCCGCCGAGCCTATAAATGTAGTAGAGCAGGTTGGCAGCCTGATGGATCCGGAAAAATCCTCCCAGCTCCTGGAATCGGGTATGGATCTATTGATGATGTATGGCCCTAAACTATTGGCGGCAATTGCCATATTCTATATTGGTAAGATAGTGGCAAAATGGATCAAACGACTTGTTAGCCGGGTAATGACCAGGGGTAATGTGGATCCGCTTATTATTGGCTTCACCAGCAGTATTGTCTATATAGCCATGATGGCGTTTGTCATAATGGCGACACTTGGGCAGGTAGGTATTCAGACAACGTCCTTTATTGCTATTTTGGGTGCCGCAGGTTTAGCCATTGGTTTGGCATTGCAGGGCTCACTGGCAAATTTTGCCGCAGGCTTCCTGTTGATTATTTTCCGTCCCTTCAAAGTGGGTGATGTCATAGAAGGGGCAGGAGTCACTGGTAAAGTGGATGTCATTCAAATATTTACGACCACATTAAAAACACCCGACAACAAGATCATTATTATACCCAATGCCAAGCTAGGGAGTGATAATATCGTCAACTATTCGGCCCAGAGCACTCGCCGGGTAGATATGACGGTTGGTGTTTCCTACGATGCTGATTTGAAAGAAGTGCGTGGCATACTTGAAGATATCGTCGCTAAGGAAGAACGCATCCTGAAAGATCCAGGACATCAGATTGTAGTTGGAGAGCTGGCAGATAATAGTGTTAACTTCTTTGTTCGCGCCTGGGTAAATAGTGCAGATTACTGGGATGTGTATTTTACTGCCAACGAGACAGTAAAACTGCGCCTGGATGAGGCAGGCATCGGTATTCCTTATCCACAGAGGGATGTACACCTGTACGATCATAAAGCGGCATAATAATAAACAATCTAGGTTGGGTTACGCTGCGAGAATATTTTGCGCGGGCACTGCCAATAATACAAACCCAAGGGTTAATATAATAAAGGATTGTTTTGAGAGGGTATTCATTTTCAATACCCTGA
>CBDTVA010000277.1:0-4428 GCA_965363935.1 uncultured Gammaproteobacteria bacterium
CTGATCACCCTGACAGTCAAAAAGGAATTTGCTGCCTTAAAGGCCCTGCGCAGTGAGCAAATATTAAACAAACAACTCGAAGACTCTGAAAAACGTTGTCAACAACTTATTAACAGCTCTCATGATGCGATTGCCTATGTCCATGAGGGCATGCACATCCTGTCCAATAATCCCTATTACAAAATGTTTGGTTATGAAAGTCGGGAAGATGTCGAAGCCATGCCCATCATGGATCTGGTTACATCATCTGACAGTGCCAGTTTGAAAGATTTTTTACGCCGCTACTCACAATACGACAAAATCAAGGCGAATGATAACCAGGATCCCCAACACAATGAGAACATCCTGAAAGTCAATGGCGTGAAAGAAGATGGTTCTGAATTTCAGATGCAAATGGAATTTCAGCCGGCCAGCATGTCAGGCGAAAAATGCATTCAAATCATTATCCGAAACAATGGTTTAAGTAAAAATGCCCAGGAAAAACTACAGCAGAAACTGGCAAAACTCACGACTCAGGACCAGGAAACCGGTCTGTATAACCGGCGTTATTTCCTGGAACAGCTGGAAATAACCGTTGGCAATGCCATTGACCGCGATACTAAAGCTTATTTGCTCTTTATTACCCTGGATGACTTTTTACACATTCGAGAAAAACTCGGGGTTATTATCAGTGATCAGGTTATTTCCAATATCGCCAAACTGATAAAAAACTCCACTGATGAGCATACTATACTGGCTCGTTTTGAATCCTACCGCTTTAGTGCAATACTTAAAAGTGAAGATGAACAATACGCACTACAGTTAGCGGAAAATATTCGCAAGGCCATTGATGATCACATCGCCGACATCAGAAATAAAAGCTTCAGAACCACCTGCAGTATTGGCGTGATTCAGATTAATTCATCCAGTAATGGCTCACAGGATAATCTGACCCATGTTCAAAATGCCTGCAATCACGCCATTAAGAAAGGGGGTAATCAGATCAGTCTGTATGTCCCTGATGCCAGTGAAATGGACAACCAGCAATTAATAAAATTTTGGACAGATGAAATTGAAAAGGCTATAAAACAGAAACGCCTGTTTCTGGTTTTCCAGCCCTTCATCAATTTGCTGGGTGAAGGCAGTGAAAATTTTGAACTGTTTATTCGTTTACGTAATGAACAGGGCGATATCCTTTTCCCAAGAGAATTTTTAGCCCCCGCCGTGGCAGACAATTATTCCATTCACATAGACCGCTGGATCATTGCCGAAGCAATGCGAGTTCTTTCTGAGCGAGTTAAGGCAGGTTATAGTAATCGCTTTATCATCAAATTAAGCGGTGCTTCTTTAGGCGATGATAAATTCATTGCCTGGGTCAAACATAATCTGGAACGTTACGAGATAAAGGGAGAGTCCGTTATTTTCCAGGTTGATGCTCAACTGGCAGCAGAACACCTGCGCTTCGTGCAGCAATTAACCCAACAACTGCATAAACTGGGATGCCTATTATCCCTGGAACATTTTGGCAAAGAGGATAATGCTTTTGTCCTGTTAAAGCACATTAAGGTTGATTTTATCAAACTGGATTTCGAACTGGTTAAAAATATCTCCACTGATGCCAAAAAGCTTGAAAATCTGGGCAGAATCTGTACTCAGGCTAATGAACTGGGCACAAAAACCATTGTGGCTTTTGTAGAAGAAGCCGGCTCTCTCTCCGCTATCTGGCAATCTGGTGCTCATTATATTCAGGGAATATTCCTGCAGGAAGCCAGTGAATCACTGGATTTTGACTTCTCTAATTTTGCCTGACCCAGACAAGCTGGATAAGTCTCTTTTATGCAAATTAATTTTGCGGATGCCCTTACTTTCTATCGCCAATATAAATGGTATCCACTTTTTGCAGACCTCGGGGCAGTTTATTGCCACGACGGCCACGCTCATGCACATAATGTTCAAGATCGGACGCTTTCAGAGTCAGATGACGTTTACCGGAAAGAATGGTCAGTTTTTCACCTTCAGGTAATATCGTAATAGCCTGCACAAATTCTTCACGTGCTGCTACCCTGGAAGCCGGGATGGAGATGATTTTGACACCCTTACCTTTTGCCAATAAGGGTAGTTCTGATAAGGCATGGATCAACAGGCGACCTTCATTACTCACTGCAACCACTTTGTCTGTTGCCAGGTTGGTAACCGGAATGGGCTGCATCACCAGGGCACCTTCTGATACTTTGAGCAGCGCTTTACCTTTCTTGTTTTTACTGAACATATCACCCAGTTTGCCAACAAAGCCATAACCGGCATCGGTACTGAACAAATAAAGTTGTTCCTCATTGCTATTCATCAGTACTGCAATAAAATCCACATTACCTGTAGGTGTAACACGCCCGGTTAAAGGTTCACCCTGCCCTCTGGCTGATGGCAGGGTATGTCCCGGCAGCGCATAGCTTCGACCACTGCTATCCAGAATCGCCACTGCCTGGTTACTCTTACCCTGAACACTGCCTTTAAATGAGTCCCCGGCTTTATAGCTGAGCGCAGTGGCATCAACATCATGTCCTTTAGCAGCACGGATCCAGCCCTTTTCTGAAAGTATCACAGTAATGGGATCAGTCCCAACCAAATCAGTTTCTTCCATGGCTTTAGCCACTTCACGGTTCACCAGAGGAGAACGTCGTTCATCACCGTGTTTTTTGGCAACGGCTTTTAATTCTTTTTTGATTAAGGTTTTCATCCGCTGGCGCGAAGCCAGTGTTTTTTCCAGCCAATCCCGCTCAGACTGCAATTCCGCCTGCTCAGCGCGGATTTTCATTTCCTCCAGTTTGGCAAGATGACGCAATTTCAGATTTAATACCGCTTCCGCCTGAGCATCCGAAAGGGCAAAGCGTGCCATTAATACAGGCTTAGGCTTGTCCTCAGTGCGGATAATATGGATCACTTCATCAATATTCAAAAAAGCAATCAAATAGCCATCCAGTAAATGCAGACGCTCATTGACCTTATCCAGACGATATTGCAGGCGTCTGCGCACAGTCTCAAAACGAAACGTCAACCACTGTTCGAGGATCATTTTCAAATCCTTAACCTGAGGCCGGCCATTCAGACCAATCATATTCATATTGACCCGATAAGTCTTTTCCATATCCGTTGTGGCAAACAGATGTTGCATCAATTGTTCCACATCAATCCGGTTGGAGCGGGGAATAATGACCAGTCGAGTAGGATTTTCATGATCCGATTCGTCTCTGAGATCTGACACCATAGGCAATTTTTTTGCCTGCATCTGAGCGGCAATCTGTTCCAGTACCTTGCCTCCAGAGGTTTGATGCGGTAAAGCAGTGATCACAATATCACTGCCTTCCTTTTCAAAGCAGGATCTCATGCGGATGGAACCATGTCCGGTGCGATAAATTTTAACAATATCTTCTCTGGGCGTGATAATTTCAGCATCCGTTGGGTAGTCAGGTCCCAGCACCACTTCACAGAGTTGCTCTATCGTAGTGCCCGGCGAGTCCAGGAGTAAAAAACAGGCTGCCACGATTTCATTCAGATTATGCGATGGGATGTCGGTTGCCATCCCCACTGCAATCCCTGTTGTGCCGTTAAGTAAAATATGAGGTACCTGTGCAGGTAATAATCGTGGTTCTTCCAGGGTACCATCAAAATTGGCTTCCCAGTCAACGGTCCCTTCCCCCAGTTCATCCAGTAACACCTCGGAAAACACCGACAATTTTGATTCGGTGTAACGCATTGCCGCAAACGATTTTGGATCATCCATTGAGCCCCAGTTGCCCTGCCCATCCACCAGCGGATAGCGATAGGTAAACGGCTGAGCCATAAGCACCATTGCTTCATAACAGGCACTGTCACCATGGGGATGGTATTTACCTAATACATCCCCGACTGTTCGGGCGGATTTTTTGTACTTGGCGGCGGCCTTCAGCCCCAGTTCAGACATAGCATAGATAATGCGCCTCTGCACAGGTTTCAGACCATCTGCGATATGAGGTAAAGCGCGATCCAGAATAACGTACATGGAATAATCCAGATACGCCTGTTCGGTAAATGTTTTCAGAGGAAGCGACTCAACACCATCGTCCTGGAAAAAAGTTTCAGACATAAATCATTATTTTCTGCGTGAATAATTAAGTTAATAAGATCAGATGGGCATCGATATTATACATCAAAGGCAGTAAACACAAGTGTTTAACAATATCTAACAGTTTGCTATGGAGCTACAACTATCAGATTTCTACCTTTTCCCTTAGCTTGATACAACGCATCATCCGCACGTTGAATAAAGGCATCCGGACTGAGCCTGCTGGTGCCTTTACTGGTGGCCAGACCAACGCTCAAAGTAATGTGATCAGCAATACAGCTCATCGCCCGTATCTGCCCCGTGAGTTCCACGGCATTAATGGGTTTGCGAAGATAAACATCAGCACCCGA
>CBDTVA010000278.1:0-4424 GCA_965363935.1 uncultured Gammaproteobacteria bacterium
CCTATGAGCAAGCAACTAAAAGATACAGAACCAAGCACTGAACAGCCATCAACACAGCAACAGGAAAGTATACGCACCGGATTATCCAAATCTTCCCTGATTAAAGCATTTTCAGATAACCTGTTTTATATGCAAGGCCGTTCCAGAAGTACAGCAACAGCCAATGACGAATATATGGCTGCCGCTTACACGGTAAGAGATCGCATGTTAAAGCGTTGGGTACATACGGCACAAACTTACAAAGAACAAAATGTTCGTACCGTTTGCTATCTTTCAGCTGAATTTTTACTGGGTCCGCATCTGGGCAATAATCTGATAAACCTGGGAATTTATGAAAAAGCACAGGACTGCGCAATAGACATGGGACTGGATGTCGAGACTATATTGGCTCAGGAAGAAGAACCAGGCCTGGGTAATGGCGGTTTAGGCCGTCTGGCGGCCTGCTATCTTGATTCGCTGGCAACTTTGCAAATCCCTGCTATAGGTTACGGCATTCGCTATGAGTTTGGTATTTTTGATCAGGTGATTGAAGATGGTTGGCAGGTTGAAGTGTCAGATACCTGGTTGCGCCATGGAAATCCCTGGGAACTACCCCGACCCAAGCTACATTTTCCGGTCAACTTTGGCGGTCATACAGAACATATCCTTAATGAACACGGTCAGCCCAGGGTTATATGGACGCCAGACTTAAGTGTTAATGGGGTCGCTTATGATACACCGATTCTGGGCTATGGCGTTAACACTTGTAATTTATTGCGCTTATGGAAAGCAGAAGCACCGAAATCGTTTGATTTTCAAGCGTTTAACACGGGCGATTATTACGGTGCCATTGAGGCCAAGGCCATTGCTGAAAATATATCCAAGGTATTGTATCCCAATGATATGAACACTGGTGGTAAAGAATTACGCCTCAAACAACAATATTTCTTTGTTTGTTGTTCACTTCAGGACATGATACGTCTGCATAACTGTACAGAAAGTTCGTTAGAAACATTTCATAACAAGTTCGCTATACAATTGAATGATACTCATCCCGCCATCGCTGTCGCCGAATTGATGCGTATCTTTCTGGATGAGCAGCACATGCCCTGGGGAAAAGCCTGGCATATCAGTCAAAACACATTTTCTTTTACCAATCATACTCTATTGCCGGAGGCTATGGAAACCTGGTCAATCAAGTTATTCAAAAAGATTTTACCCAGACATCTTGAAATTATCTACGAAATCAATTCCCGTTTTATGGATGAAGTTCGAGTACATTTTCTGGGTGAGTTTAACCGAATGGAGAGATTGTCACGTATGTCCCTGATAAACGATTCCGGCGATGAAAAATCGATTCGCATGGCTCATCTGGCCTGTGTGGGCAGTCATGCGATTAACGGTGTTGCTCAATTACACACTGAGCTATTGAAAAGTACCACCCTGCATGATTTTTATGAATTATGGCCGGAAAAATTCAGTAATAAAACCAATGGAGTAACACCCAGACGTTTTCTGGTACTCAGTAATCCAAAGTTATCCAATCTGATCACTGAAACATTCAACAACAATGAATGGATAAGAGATCTGACCCAATTAAGGGGTCTGGAAGCTTATGCAGATGACCGTGAATTTCATAATAAATGGCGTGCTGTAAAAACTGCTGCAAAGAAAAATCTGGCCAACTGGCTCAATAAGAATACAGGGGTCATCATTGACCCCAATTCCTTATTTGATGTTCAGGTAAAACGCATTCATGAATACAAGCGTCAGCATTTGAATATTTTGCATGTCATTACGCTTTATCTACGCTTAAAACAAAATGACTCTCTGGCAATCACACCCAGAACATTTGTTTTTGGAGGTAAGGCCGCCCCTGCTTATACCATGGCCAAACTGATGATCAAATTAATTACTGCGGTGGGGGATGTGATCAATAAGGATCCACAGGTCAATGGCCTGTTACGCGTCGCCTTTATCCCTAACTTTAATGTCCAGAATGCGCAATTGATTTACCCTGCAGCAGATTTATCTGAACAGATATCAACTGCTGGCAAAGAGGCATCCGGAACCGGTAATATGAAATTCTCTATGAATGGTGCGCTGACGATTGGTACGTTAGACGGCGCTAATGTTGAAATTCGGGAAGAAGTTGGTGCTGATAATTTCTTCCTGTTCGGACTCACCGCTGAACAGGTTGCACAGACAAAAGCCAAAGGTTATGCTCCAGAACTTATCATCAGCAATAATACGGAATTAAAAAGCGTAATAGAATTAATCGATTGCGGTCTCTTTTCACATGGTGATTGCGCATTATTTAAACCCTTGACGGATTCATTGAAATATCACGATCCATTTTTGGTGTGCGCTGATTATCAGTCTTATATTGATTGCCAGAATGAAGTCAGTCATGCATTTCATGATGTTGAACGCTGGACCCGCATGTCAATACTCAACGTTGCCAGAATTGGCAAGTTTTCTTCTGATCGTGCCATCAGAGAATATTGTGAAGAGATATGGAAAACCACGCCCGTTCCGGTTGAATTGCTTTGATTCTTTATACAGTTTTTATACAGTCTTCACGCCATAAACACAGATCTTGCTCACAGGAAGTCACGGCAGAAGTTGCATAACACTCATCACTGCCTTCTTCTTTTTGTATTAAATGAATTAAGCCTGCCTTAGTCAGTTTACCGTGTTTTATTCCCTTAATATGGGCTATTATTTTAATCTCTTTAACTTTCATAATACTACTCCTGAGTTTTTTATAAGCTTAAATCTATAAATTCAATTCGATGATTGCCACAAGGATATTCTTCTGAAGGTCCCTGAGCCAACACAGCAATACCTTCAGTGACTTGCTGTTCTTTAAACCAGTCGCGCAAAAATGGCGTCCATTCGGCTAAGTCATTTTCAGCTTTAATTGGAAAAACCCCATAAGAAAATTGCAGTGACTGACAGGTACTCTCGTAGGTACTAAAGGTTGTTATCCACACAGGTAAACGATATCTGGCCACATTTCGAGCCATACTACCTGAGCGGGTGGGTATAATAACTGCTTGCGGATCAATAACTTTTACTGCCAATTGCAAATTATGGGCAATTAATTCTTTAATTTCCTGCTTTTTCCCCAATCGCTCCAGTTCCAGATTTGCCTTGCGATGCGGTTCAGTGTAGCTGGCTATTTCAACCAACATGGACACGGCATCAATGGGATAAAGTCCCATCGCGGACTCTCCGGACAACATCACCGCATCCGTGCCATCTAAAATGGCATTAGCCACATCGGTTGCTTCGGCGCGAGTGGGTCTTCGATGTTCCGTCATGGATTCCAGCATCTGGGTCGCGGTAATAACCGGCTTGCCATATTGTGAAGCTGTGTGAATGATCTGTTTCTGGATCACTGCCATCGACGAAATGGGTATTTCTACCCCCAAATCACCTCGAGCCACCATAATGCCATCAGAAACCTGCAGAATCTCTTCCAGCTTATCCAATGCCCCGGATCGCTCAATTTTGGCAATAATAAAAGGTTGATAACCCATTTCATCGGCTGCTTTTTTCAGATCCAGAATATCGTATTTATTGGCCACAAAAGATTGACTGACAGCATCGACCCCGTGTTTTAGAGCAAATTCCAGACAGTCTCTGTCATGACTAGTAAACGCACTAAAGCCCAGATCAATTCCTGGCAGATTAAGCCCCTTTCGAGAACGTAATTCACCGCCCGATCGAACTTCACAACACACTTCATTGCCGGCAATTTTTGTGACCAACAAAGAGATCAGACCATCATTAAGAAACAGTTTATCCCCTACCCTGACCGTTACCGGAAGTTCTTTGAAAGTCACTGAGACACGATGTTGATCACCCACAATGTCTTCCGTGGTCAGGATAAATTCATCACCAATCTGTAATTGAACAGGTTCTTCCCTGAGCTCACCAATACGCATTTTCGGCCCAGGCAAATCAGCCATAATAGCCAGACGCACTCCCGTTCTGATCGAAGCTTCTCTCAATTTTTTAATGATGGCTTTATGACTGGAAAAGTCACCATGGGAAAAATTAAGCCTGGCCACATTCATTCCTGCACGTAATAAAGCATCCATCATTCCAGGTGATTCTGTGGCAGGGCCAAGGGTACAGACAATTTTTGTTTTGTTTGCTGGGTATCTCATAAATTAGTCATCGACATTTTTAAATTTAGGTTAGCAGTAACCAGAGAAAAAACATGTAATAAAAGTGAGGAAGTAAGACGGTGAAGAGAGAAAGTTCATTAATGATATGTCTCTTTGAAATAAGAATCTGTCTTCTTAAGCATAAAGGTTAAATATTTCAGCATTATGACAATAAAGTATATAAGGTATTTATAGATTTGTCGTCAAAATTCTGCTACTCGTGAAAATTATTCAGAAACTTCTAATAATAAATTAATACTTAATATC
>CBDTVA010000279.1:0-4416 GCA_965363935.1 uncultured Gammaproteobacteria bacterium
CTAACCCGGACGAGCTGGATAAGTCTCTTAGCCCTAAAGGATAACTACTTTTCAAGAAAAGTAGTAAATGAAAATATTTATTTCTTTGTATAAATGTATTAAATATTTTCATTAAGAGACTAAATAAACACCCAAAAGAGCCCCTCAGCTGCTTTGCTTTTGCAAAGTAGCTGAGGTTTTTTTTGGCTGCTATATATGTGTAATGTTGCTATTAATAAGCTTGCTATTCTCGGGCAAGGCAACATTGAGCTCCAGAATTGGACAGTCATCATCATTTGTGTCGAGTTGAACCTTGATTTGATCGGCATCAATTTCAACATATTTGCTGATTACTTTCAAAATTTCCTCTTTTAGTTTAGGTAGATAATCGGGATCAGAACCATAGCGTCCGCTTCTTTGGTGGGCAACAATGATCTGTAAGCGGTCTCTGGCCTTGGTGGCCGTTTTTTTCTTTTCTGAGCGAAAGTAATCCAGAATACCCATAATCAACCTCCAAATACACGGGAGAAAAAGCCTTTTTTCTCCGGGGTAATGAAACGGTGTTCAACATCATTGCCAAGAAAACGTTCGACCAGATCATCATAGGCCTGACCGGCATAACTGCTTTCATCCAATATTACCGGCACACCGGTATTGGAGGCTTGCAAAACAGTCTCTGAATCAGGGATAGTGCCCAGCAGGGGGATGGCCAGGATGTCTATAATATCATCAACGCTGAGCATTTCACCTTCTTCCACACGACCGGGTGAATAGCGGGTAATGATCAGATGCGGTTTGACTGGAGACTTGCCTTCAATCACCCGTTTGGTTTTACTGTCAAGAATGCCCAGAATGCGATCGGAGTCACGCACGGAGGACACTTCAGGATTGGTTACAATCAGGGCTTCATCAGCAAAGTACAGTGCTTTCAGAGCACCGGATTCAATACCGGCCGGTGAGTCACAAATGATGAATTCAAAGGTTTCTGAAAGTTCATTGAGGACTTTTTCGACCCCTTCCAGGGTCAGGGCATCTTTGTCCCGGGTCTGGGATGCGGGCATTATGTATAGATTTTCAACCCGTTTGTCTTTAATCAGTGCCTGATTCATGTTTGACTCTCCATTGATAACATTAATAAAGTCAAATACAACCCGGCGTTCACAGCCCATGATCAAATCCAGATTTCGCAGGCCAATGTCAAAGTCAATAATGACGGTTTTATGTCCTTTTTGCGCCAGGCCGGTACCAAATGCGGCACTGGTTGTGGTTTTACCCACGCCTCCTTTTCCCGAAGTCACTACAATAATTTTTGCCATTTGTTTTTTCTGTTCCTGTGTTACTGACTGTTATTGAAAACAAGAGTTAACCATAATTAAAGAAATTTTTCTTTGTTCTTTGTTCAAAATAAGTAAAAAGTCAAAAAGCTAACTAATTGCTTCTATTTGTAATTTCTCACCCTGAAGCGAAATTTGCACTGAGCCTTTAAGTTTATCGCCTGGAATATCATCACTCAAGAGGTAAATCCCTGTAATTGAGATTAATTCGGCCTGTAGACTATGACAGAAAATAGCAGCGGATTGTTCACCGCGAACCCCGGCCAGTGCTCTGCCTCTGAGGCTGCCATACACATGAATATTACCATCAGCCAGTATTTCTGCGCCGGCACTGACGGAACCGATAACAATCAGATCGCCGCCGGGAGCATAAATCTGTTGGCCTGAACGAATGGTTTGTCTGACCACCTTGGTCAGATGGTTGGGTTTGACCTGTGTTGGTTCAAGCAACTGAGGTTCAGATTCTGGAGCTTCAGCTTTTTCGGGTTCCTGCTTTTTCTCCTGTTTTAGCCTGGTTTCAGGCTCCGGTGTGGTTTTTTTATGCGGAGTTTTTTCGGAGCTTTGCTCGCGGTGAGGTCTGGCTTCGGCCAGTATCGCCATACCCGCAGCTTCAAGCAGAGTGTGCATCGATTTGGCGGCACCTTTTACACCTACGGGAATAATAGATAATGACAACAGCAGTTCCCGCAGGTCAAAAAAGTCAAGATCCTGTTTTTCTTCAGGTAATTCGTGCAGGTCTATCACTATAGGCGTGTGGTTAAAAAATCCGGGAGCCATTTTTACACGTTCTTTAAGCTGAGTTTCCAATAAGGATAAATCGTCTTCAAATAGTTGCAAAACAGTCAGGGTGAACAGGCTTCCTTTAAGTTCAAAACAGGTGTGGTCCATGGAATCTCTTGTCGTTTAAGGTTGTGAATGATTTTTTAAGATACACATCTGATTTATCAGACTTAGAACGTTTTATAATTTTTTGCACAGTATAGCAAAAAACTTTTCACTAGGCTAAAGGCTTTGAGGAGTTATTTATGATAAGATTTTTACCATACGATATTCTGCAGATATGGCGATGAAAAAAATTTGTGCTTTGCATGAAATACCAAACAGGCAAGCAAAATCATACCCTTATGATGAAAACTACACTTTACTGATTTATCGTAATAAAGAACGGGCATTTGCTTATATTAATAGCTGTCCTCATGCTGGAGTACCTCTGGAATGGAATTCCGATCAGTTTATGAGTTTTGATGGTTTTAGTTTGCAGTGCGGAACTCATGGCGCGCAATTCGAACCATCGACCGGTTTGTGCTTTTACGGCCCCTGCAAGGGAGCCCGGCTGCATAAAGTGGCGATAAGTCTGGATAATGGTATTGTCTATCTGGATTGAACTTTTTTGCAATAATTTTGTTTATATACTTCTGCTGCAGGAAAATGCCGCTAGCTGTTTGAAAATCAGCTTCATTGTAATGTGCTACTGAATTTCCTATACTGCCCCGTTGGAAGATTGAAGGTTCTGGATATGCTGAAAAATTTTACCCTGTTTGAGAAAATAGCCCTGGGCTATGCTGCTTTTTTTACCCTGGTTGGTTTTGTGTGGAGCTATTGGGATCATGAATCCTTCAAAGCGTACTATGTGATGGAAGACGGTTTTACAGAATGGTCAACCGTGGTTTTTTTACTAATCGGGGTTTTTGTTTGTTTTCGTCGAGTATGGCTGCTTAGAACTCAACGCCCGTTATTATTTTTATTTATGACCTCCTTACTGGGCTTATTCTTCTTTTTTGGCGCCGGTGAAGAGATTTCATGGGGGCAGCGCATTTTTAGCGTTGAAAGTTCAGAATTTTTTACCCAGCATAATGCCCAGGGTGAAATGAATTTACACAATCTTGTGGTCAATGACACAAAAATTAATAAAGTCATATTTGGCCGTGGAATTGGTATCTTGTTGTTATTGTATCTGGCGGTATTGATTCCACTCTACAAACGAAAGCAAGGGGTTAAACGCTTTCTGGACCGGTTTGCCGTGCCGATTGCCCAGAACTACCAGATAATAGCTTATGTGGTATTGCTTGTGGTGGTTCAGGTGCTGATGGACTCCTCCAAAAAAGGTGAAATGCTGGAGTTTGCCGGTGCCATTATCTTTTTGCTCAATGTGGCTTTTCCCTATAATAAATCAACCTTTACAGCTGAAAAGAATACCTAGCCATGAAACTTGTAAAAATCCTGTTCTATTATTTTTTAGCAATGGTGTCCATATTCTTTGCTGGCCGTGCGGTTCTTTTTACACTTTACTATGATAGATTTTCACAGAGTGATGTGAATTACTGGCTGACATTTTTATACGGTCTGAAAATGGATACCATTATAGCCTGTGCTGCGTTGATCATACCCTTAATTTTATTAAGTCTGGCTCCCAGACAGGCTAAAAAGTTTGTTAATCAATTTTTAACGGGCTATTTTCTCATTGTCCTTCTGCTGTTTATTTACATAGAGAATGCCACACTGCCTTTCTTTGCGGAATATGATGTCAGGCCGAATTTTCTCTTTGTCGAATATCTGGTTTATCCAAAAGAAGTCTTTAACATGATATTTTCCGCTTATAAGCTGGAATTGTTTATTGCTATAGTCATCATGGTCGCCGCAGCTTACGGATTTATCAAAAACAAAAAGCTTCATGATTTTGGTCCGGCCATTGAAATTCACTATTTTAAGCGCTTACTGCTGTTTTTCCCCCTGGTGTTTGTGCTGGCGCTGGGTATTCGTTCTTCTTTTGGCCATCGCCCGGCCAATATATCCGATGCGATGTATTCCAGTGATCGGGTGGTGAATGAAATTACCAAAAACTCCATTCACAGCATTGGCTATGCAATCTACAGTAATAACAAATATGGCAATAGCAAGCTGGAAAAATATGGTGAGATGGATATTAAAGATGCCATGAGCCGGGTCAGTAAGGCGTTAAATATAGATTTGGCTGATGCGGATGTGACCAATAAGTCACCCTTTAGCCGACAGGAGAAAACCCATTTTCCCGCAGTTAGACCTAAAAACCTGGTGATTTTTTTACAGGAAAGTTTAGGCTCACAATTTGTTGAAGTGACGGGCG
>CBDTVA010000280.1:0-4406 GCA_965363935.1 uncultured Gammaproteobacteria bacterium
AGACACTGCCAACATCAACAAAAGAAAATCAATAGTCATCAGTTCAGGACTATTTGTAGATTCAGGACTATTTGTAGATTCAGGACTATTTGTAGGTTCAGGAGGGTAAATGCATCTCAGGACAATCAATACAATAGCATTATCTGTTATTATTTGGCTGACAAATCCAGCTCTGGCAGAAGGCGCACTGGAAACATTTCACGATGAAGCCGGTATGGCTTCATTTGAGCTTGAAGGTATTAATAACCAGCTGCACCGCCTGACAGACTATCAGGGTAAAGTGGTGCTGGTTAATTTCTGGGCCAGCTGGTGTTCGCCCTGTATTCGAGAAATACCCAGTATGCAGCGTCTGGACGAATCTTTGCTTAACCGTCCGTTTGAAATTGTAGCGATCAATGTTTCCGAGCCAAAACGTAGCGTAATCCGTCAGTTAAAACGTATTAATATGACGTTTACTGTTTTGTTTGATCAGGAGGGTAAAACGTTCAAGCAATGGCAGTCTAAAATATTACCAACCAGCTTCCTGCTGGATAAGAATGGCCACATTCGCTATCAGGCACAAGGCCCTCTTGAATGGGATACTGCTGAAGTGACTGAAATTATTGATAAGCTTCTTATAGAATAGCAAAAAAGGGCTTCCAGGCCTTTTTTTCTGCAGGTGTTTTTATATTCTAACATCAGGCATCATCGCTTTATCCAGACTCTTTTCATAAGCTGTTAATTCTATGTTTTTTTAATGACTCATCACTGATTAATCTGCACAAAATCTATTTCACTATATCACCATATAATGTTATTATAAGACTTCAACGATGAGGATTACCATGAAAACTTTATTCACTTTAACTCTTGGGATCATAATTGGCCTGGTTGCCGCCCAATACTACTATGATTACAAAACAGGTTATTTTAATGACTTATACAACCAATATTCGGTAGTTAATTATAATCAATTAACTCTGCAACAATTTGAAAACCGATGGCTTTCTGAGCAGCCCTGGTGTTTTAGCACACCTGAAAAAAACTACTGTAATGCAGTAATCACCTGCAATGATAATGACAAAACAGTAAGTTCAGATAATCAGTTAATCTGTCTGCATCAGAAACTGAACAACTGGTATCCCAAAGCCATAACAGCCTTGGATGAAGTAAAAAACTGGCTGACTGCTACATGGGAAAAACAGACCCAATAGTTGAACTAAAGGTTTTATGAGTATGCAGCTTGATATCCAGAAAGAAGTAGAACACATCATTAATATCCAGGGCTTCGTGCCAGCTTTGTGTCAATGCCTTGCCGGTATTGCCAGCTCCGATGGTGCAATTACCCTGGAAGAATATGCATTGATAGTGGCGACTACCATAAAATTTGCCGGACTCTCTGACAATCCAGCCCTGGTCAATATTTTTACCTTGCAGGGTATTCTTGCTGAAACGAAACTGGATTCCTCACTCAAACTCCTCAGTAAAATGAGCCATACTATACCGGATAAAAACAAAAAAATTATTCTTGAAACCAGTCTTCCCCTCATATCGGCACAACTCAAATCACGGGAAATTCAGACTCAATTCTCCAACGCTCTTGGCATTAGAGAAAACGCGGCAAATGAAAACAGTGTTTCTGATGGACTGCGGCATTTGTTCCCTGACCACCCTTTTACCCCTTTAATACGGGTAAAAAAGCATTTAAGTACTTTGATCCACACCAATAAACTGTCTACAACTTTTCGACAGCTGTCTAAAATTGAATCATTTGCCTATCGTTTTAATGAGCCCCAGCTTATTGAACGATTAAAAGAGTTGCGAACTCACTCTTCTGAGGCCAGCCTGGATGCTTTGAATCAGCAACTGCACGATTCAAAACACAGAGTTCTTGAAAACCTGCAAACGTTTAAGCAGCAAATGGAACTGCTGTGTCAACAAAACTCGGCTGCGGATCAATTAACCACACTTGCGCAAACGCTTTATGAACAGGTAGAACAACGACTGATAGAAATTCAAAACCGCGCTGAATTGCAAAAACAATTGTTCAAAGAAGATATTGATGAATTTATTGAACAAAGTGTTAATGAGGTCGAGTTGAATTTGCGACAGCAACTGGAACTGGATGACTGGACTAAACCTGAAATATGGGAAAATTTTGCTAAAACGGAAGCAGCCAAAGCGTTATCAAAGCATTATGAAAAAGTTCAAAGACGTTACGAGCGCATTTTTTCCCAGTGGAACAACGAATTTAGCAGCTTTTCACAAGAACTATCACTCACACAACAAGTTATTTTACAGGGACTTGAAAAACAGGAGCTGTCACAGTTGATTCTGCCGCCATCGCCAAGACTCAAAGTATTACAACAGCTTGATGGTGCTTCCAGCCTTATCCTTAACACGCTGAAAATGGCAGGCGCAGGCACTATGACCATTGGCGGAATTGCCATAGCAACCGGTATACCTGCCAGTCTGTTTTTAGTCAGTGCAACCACCATTGGCGGCTTTTTTATATCAAATCCAATAGGCTGGGCAGCCATTGGCACAATAACACTTGCCGGACTGTATCAGTATCTCTCTAATCCTGCAGCACGAAAAAGCAAAGAAATAAAAAACGCCAGGAACCTGATTGAGGAAGGTCTGAAAAAAATGATTGGTTATCCTGAAGAAACTCATAATCAGCACATGGATTATATTGTTGAAAATTTCCACAAAACTGCCAAAAATAATTTTCTGCCACTTCTTCAGGATACAAATCTTGCCGTTAGAATGAACAAATTGCAATTAGAAGTCATTAAAAAAATAACTCAGTCAGCCATGCAGGAACTTGCACAACTTTAATGAATTGAGTGTTTTTTAACGTAATTGCGGTGTTAAACTAAAACCGCTGATCTCAGCCATTTTGGTTGCTATTGAGGCACCCAGTTTTTTTGCAAACCGATCCAGAAAGGCTTCGGAAACCGTAAAATCCTTAATTTCTTCAGCACCGATGACTTCCCGGGCAACATAGCTGCTACTACCCAGTTTATCCACCAGACCCAGTTCCAATGACTGTTCACCCGTCCATATATAACCGCTGAATAATAACGGGTCATCTTTAAGTTTATCACCGCGGCCTTTTTTAACTACATCAATAAACTGTTTGTGAACATTGGCCAGCATGGTTTTGGTGTGATCAATTTCATCGCTTTTCGGAGGTAAAAATGGGTCAAGAAAACTTTTATGCTCACCGGAAGTATACAAACGGCGAGTAACGCCGATTTTTTCAATTGCATTTTCAAATCCAAAACCATTCATCAAAACCCCGATTGAACCTACCATACTACCTTTATCTGCATAAATTTCGTCTGCAGCCGCAGCAATATAATAGCCGCCAGAGGCACACAAATCAGAAATAACAGCATACACTTTAATATCGGGATGCTTTTTTTTCAGGCGATAAATTTCATCATTAATATAACCTGCCTGAACCGGACTGCCTCCCGGTGTATTCATGCGTAAAATAACGCCTCTGGTTTTTTTGTCATCAAAGGCATCTCTCAATGCAGTAATCACATAATCAGCACTGGCTTTAGATTCGAATGAAATCACACCCTCTACATTGATTAATGCGGTATGTTTATCAGCCGCTTTTTCCAGAGCTCCGGGCTCCAGAGGCGAATAATACAAAGCAACCAGGGTGATCAGATAGCCCAGAAAGGCTAACTTGAAAAAAATCCCCCAACGGCGAGTGCTACGTTTTTCCTTTAATGAAGCAAGCGCCAGATCTTCTATTAACTTTTTCTCCCAGCCCTGCTTGTGGGTCATTTTTTCAAAACTATTATTAAGTTTAACTTCATCATTATCCATAGTTGATTTCCTGCATTGATAATATATTTTTCAGACAAATAATTATTTTTAGCATAAATTGACATTGTGAGCCAAAATTACACCTTGGGTTTCAGTTCATTTCACATTGTAATAACCACCGGGACAGCTCTGTAATGCTATCCACACAGGACAATGGTTCATGCTTTAACAGGTCCTGTTTTTCATGTACTCCATAACTGACTGCCAACGCATCCATGCCTAGAGAACGGGCCATAAGCATATCATATTCAGTATCTCCTACCATAACGGCCTCATGAGCCAAAAGACCAAACTCGTCCAGCAATTCTTCCAGCATCTGTGGATGCGGTTTCGAACGCGTTTCATCGGCACAGCGACTGCCATGAAAACAATCCTTCAGCCCGGTATCTTTAAGTACCTGATTTAAGCCTCTTCTGGCTTTACCCGTTGCTACGGCAAGCATAAACCCTCTGGCAATTAATTGCTCCAGCATCAGCCGTACATTGTCAAACAAGCCACTGGGTGTTTCATTGGCTGTGACAAAATGATAACGATAACGATCAGCAAAGCCTGTGATCTGCTGTTCAGTCAATTGCGGG
>CBDTVA010000281.1:0-4388 GCA_965363935.1 uncultured Gammaproteobacteria bacterium
AAAGACTTTTACGAAAACAAGTTTTCTAAAGTCTTAAATTTCCTAAAGTCCTAAATTACTGTTTGGCTTTGTATAATAAGGGGTGGTCTTTGACCACCCTTTTTTTTCAGATATAGAGTTTATAAATTGAGTAACGAAATCAAATCAGGCAGCAACAGCTCTGAGCATAAACTTGCTGATGAGCAAGTTGAGCGTATACGTTCAAATCGTCAGGAGCATGGTGTGTTTAAGGTCCTGCTCAGTTTTCTGGGTTCCATGGAACTGGCGATTACCTTATTTGTGGTCATTGGTATTGCATCAATTATTGGCACCATATTGCAGCAAAATCAGGTCTACAACAACTATATCATTAAATTTGGTCCGTTCTGGTTTGAGGCATTCCGTTCTCTGGAGCTCTATGATATCTATAGTTCCTGGTGGTTTGTGATTCTGCTGGGTTTTCTGCTGGTATCAACCAGTGTCTGCATTTACCATTACGCCCCGGTTATGTTACGTGAGTGGCGTCGATTTCGTCTTAATGTGTCAGCTAAATCTTTAAAGCTTATGCATTCTTCGGGTACCTGGTTGAGTCATCTGGACCCTGCAAACAGCGCAATATTCATTCAGGAAAAACTGGCTGTCGGCGGCTATCAATCGCGCGTGAAAACTGATCAGGGTGTGATCACCATTGCAGCGAAAAAAGGAGCCATAAACCGCATCGGCTACCTGTTCACCCATGGTGCCATTATTGTCATTTGTCTGAGTGCTTTATATGACGGTAATTTTAATCTGAAACTACGGGAAATGGCCGGTCAGCTAAAACCTGAGACTCGTGATCTGCTGGCCTCACAGGTACCTGATATCAGCCGCCTTAAAGCGGACGAGAACCATGCCTTCAGAGGTAGTGCCAATATACCTGAGGGCTCTACCAGCGGTCTGGTGTTTTTACAAATGCGCGATGGTTTCCTGGTTCAGGAACTGCCTTTTACTCTTACTCTTAATGATTTTCGTATTGAACATTATGACTCCGGTCAGCCTAAATCTTTTGAAAGTGATATCGTTATTGAGGATAAAGAATCGGGCAAAACCATCAGCAAAACCATTGCCGTCAATCACCCGCTGATATACCAGGACTTTGCCATTTACCAGGCTTCTTTCGATGACGGCGGTTCTGTTATGGATTTGCAGGTCTGGTCACTGGATGCCAGCGAGCAGAAAGAGCTGCCTTTCCGGCAGGTAGTGGGGAAGTCAAGCGTAATACCGACTTCCCGGGGTGAGCTTAAACTGGAATTGAGCGAGTTTAAACTCTTTAATATCCAGCCTGATCCAAAAGCAGAGGAAACCGGCCGCAAGTTCAAGAATATGGGACCCAGCCTGACATTTCGTTTACGTGACAGTACTGGCCAGGCGGTGGAATTTCTTAACTATATGAGCCCTGCCGAACAGGATGGCCGCTATTTTTTCCTAAGTGGTGTTCGCGACAGTGTTTCCGAACCTTTTCGCTACCTGTTCATCCCGGCAGATGATCAAATGACTCTGAAACGTTTTTTTGACTTTCGTGCCCTGCTGAACAATCAACAGGAAATGCAGCGCATTGCAGAAAAAACTGCAGCGCTGGCATTGCAGGCAGACTCTTTGCAAACAGAGGGGGGGGCGGATAACAAAATGGTTGCCCAGATGGCTATTGTCATGCAGCGGCTGGCTGATTTGTTTAATCGGGGGGGAGTTGATCAGGTACTTGCTGATATTAATAGCAAGGTACCTGAAGATAAACGTCAGTCGGTCACGGAATCCTATTTCAAGGTACTGCAAACCATATTGGGTACGGTCTTTCTGGAAGTGCTGCAGCAGGAAGGTGTGAATATTAACAGTAATATCACCCCGGCTCAGGAACAATTTTACGATGATCTGGTCAATACTATGGGCGTAATAGCGAACTATAAGGCCCCCTTTTATTTACAGATAAAGTCGTTTGAGCACAAACAGGCTTCGGGTTTTCAAATTACTAAAGCTCCAGGTAAGAATCTGGTTTATCTTGGCTGTGTTCTGTTATGTATCGGAATTGTTCTGATGTTATATGTGGCACACAAGCGCATCTGGGTCATTATTGAAGCTAATGGACAGGGCTCGCAACTTCTGCTGGCAGGTTCAGGGGATCGGCATCAAAAAGAATTTGCCCTGGAGTTTCAGGCCTTATCACAGTTGCTGGATAGACAATTTAAAGCAGAACAGCATAAAACAGGTAAATAAATAATGTCGATAACACGTCAAGAGATGGAAAATATCTTTGAAAAACAGAGTTTCTGGCGCTCACTCAGCCTGTTTGACTGGGGCTGGTCCATGGTGCTGCTATTGGTCAGCGGTTATGCCTGGCAACAATATTCATCCCAGATGGATGGTTACGAAGCGGTTATCTTATTCGCTACTGCAGTGTCAATTATAGCCTGGGGATGGTTATGGAAACCGGTACGAGCCTATTCCATCTTTGTCGCCCTGCTCAGCCTCTTTGCTATCTATCTGTATGGAAATGATTTAGCCCTGGGTGAAAGTAATTTCTTCCTTAAATTTCTTTTCTCCAGTAAATCCGCCATTATGTGGATGTCAGCCCTCTATGTTCTGGCCACAGTGGCTTATTTCATCGGCTTGTTCTCTGGTTCTGAATTTACTAATAAAACGGCATCAGCCATGACTTGGTCAGCAACGGTAATGGGCCTGGTGGGTTTACTGGTGCGTTGGCGTGAGTCTTATTTGATTCATGTCGACGTGGGTCATATTCCAGTCAGTAATCTGTACGAAGTCTTTATACTGTTTTCTATCATTACTGCTCTGATGTATCTTTATTATGAAGGTAAAAGCAGGACCTATAATATGGGTGGCTTTGTGTTACTGGTGATCAGCTCTGCTGTAGCGTTTTTGCTCTGGTATGGTTTTGGTGCAAGGGGTGCCAATGAAATTCAGCCATTGGTACCGGCCTTGCAAAGTTACTGGATGAAAATCCATGTGCCAGCCAATTTTGTCGGTTACGGCGCTTTTGCTTTGGCTGCCATGCTGGGCTTTGCCTATCTTATTAAAGATACTATGCTTAAGCGAGGTAAAAACGGCGCGATTATTCAGCGTTTTCCGGATTTGGAAATTCTCGATGATGTGATGTACAAAGCCATTACTCTGGGATTTGCTTTTTTTACCCTGGCAACCATTCTGGGAGCCATGTGGGCAGCGGAAGCATGGGGTGGATACTGGTCCTGGGATCCTAAAGAAACCTGGGCACTTATTGTCTGGTTAAATTATGCAGCCTGGTTGCATCTGAGGCTCACCAAAGGCTGGCGTGGCCGTCCTCTGGCCTGGTGGTCAGTAATAGGATTGTTTATCACCCTTTTCGCCTTTATTGGTGTTAATATGTTTTTGTCTGGTTTACACTCTTATGGCGAGCTGTAGGCACTTATGGCGAGTTACAGGAACTATTTTCATAAAGTTTGTTCTAACTTTTAAATTGGCTAAAGGCTGTCAACTTAGCTAAAGGCTCTTAAGCTGGCTAATGGCTTTTTAGATTTAAATATGACAATAAAGAAAAAGGAAAACGATATGCGGAAAATTTTCACCCTTCTTATAGTGCTTGGTTTAAGCAGTTTCGCCTGGGCAGAATATGATGAAGGAATTGAGTATGAAGTGCTGGAAAAAGCTCAGCCGGCCCCAACTGATGGGAAGGTTGAAGTGATTGAGTTTTTCTCCTACGCCTGTCCGCATTGTTATCGATTTGAACCTTTTATTGAAAAATGGCAGGAAAGCAAATCTGATAATGTCGAATTTATCCATGTACCTGCTGTATTTAATAAAAACTGGGAAGCACTGGCGAATTTGTATTATGCTGCCGAATGGTTAGGCGTAGAAGAAAAAATGCACCCAGTTATTTTTGAAGCTATGCATGGAGGAGAGGGTAAGAAAGCACGCTCATTTGATGATTTAAAAGCTATCTTTGAAGCTAATGGCATCAGTGGTGAAAAGCTTGACAAAGCCATGAACGAGTTTTCGGTAGCAAACAAAACACTCAAAGCAAAGAGAATGACTCAGGCATATGGTATTAAATCTGTGCCCAATATTGTTGTACAGGGCAAATATCGTACTAATGGTACACTTGCGCAGGGCCACAATAATGTTTTTAAAGTGGTTGATCACCTGTCAGAAAAAATTATAAAAGAAGCACAAAACTAAATAATAAGCCGATAAATTGACTAAAGGGCATAAGGTTTTTCCTTATGCCTTTTTTTATTGTGTATTTACTATTATAGTTAATAAGTTCTCTAGCTTTATTAAACCTGAAAAAATGAGCTGCGGATTTACGCTAACTTAGGGCATGCGCAAAAATTAATTTGCATTTATCAGTTTTCAATTGCCATTCTATCAAGGCGCGA
>CBDTVA010000282.1:0-4387 GCA_965363935.1 uncultured Gammaproteobacteria bacterium
GAAGACACTGCTCTGCATCTGTAGCTGACATTATCTGGATGGTTGTGCACAAATTGGAGGGATGTCCTCAGAACCCCCTAAAGGCTCTTAACCAGCTAAAGGCTTTTCTGATAATGTCCCGGGGAGACACCCACCCAGCGTTTAAACGCTCTGGAAAAAGAGCTGACTTCGGAAAATCCTAACAGAAACGCAATTTCATTCAGACAATGACTTTTTTCATCCAGATATTCTCTGGCCATGTTTGCTCTTATATCATCGAGCAAATGTTTAAAGTGTACATCCTGTTCAGAAAGCTTTAACTGCAATTTTCGTTTACTCATATTCAACTGTGAAGCAACCTCAGCTTCGGATACCCTACCACAGGAAAGCCGCTCAATAATCACCGATTTGACTTGTGAGACTATGTTATTTTTTTCCAGTTTATTGAGTTCCCTGATAATGGATTGATCCATCATTTGCGCAAAAATATGATTGGTAGAGGGGAGTGTTTTAAGCACATCTTTGCAGGCAAACGAAATACTGTCACACGACGCATCAAAGACTGGCTGACAAGCAAAGACCTCAAGATATTTATCTATCGACACAGGTGCACTGTGGACAAAGGAAACGGCCTGAGCCTTGAGCGCATTGCCAAAGTTCATACGGCACATGGACAGTAAGGTAGCGATAATAGATTCTGAACGAGCCTGAAAGGCCGGGTTGTGTTTTGAATATCGGATTGAAACGGCGCACAGGGTATCCGTATTGCTGATTTCAACTTCATAGGCATTAGTGATCAGATGCTGAAAACGGCTGAGGCGATGAAAGGCTTTTGCCAAGGTTGAACTGGCCAGCCAGGCATAACCCAGGGCACCCATCTGCGACGGGTGCCAGGTGTCACGGCCCGAACTTAAACCCAGACAGGGCTCATTAATGATATTTTGGGCATGATGCCACAGGGCAATTTCAATATAGGCATGACAGTGCTTATTACTATTTTGTAAATCTTCTTCATACAAGCCGAATTTTTCAAAAATCGGTGCCGGCTCAACACCAAAATTGGCCATAACTTTCCATACGGCATTCAGTGTGGGTACATAAAAGTGCTCAAGTTCTGACAAACCAGGCCTCAAAATCAATAAATTTCATACAGTATAGAAGCTTTTATGCCATTTTTTAAGTGCTTTTTACATCATTTCTTTGTTCAAGCAGACAAATTCTACTTATTGCTGCCTGTTGCTGTTGTCCGCTCAGGGCTGAGAGGTAAAAATAGTATTCAGGAAAGTCTGCATGGCCTGCCAGGAATGCTGATCGGCATAGGAATCATATTTTAAAGCCGCGATTCCACGTGTATCAGCCTTAGGATTGGTAAAGCTATGCCGTACTTTCCCGTAAGTAATCATCTCCCAGTTCGCATCTGCTTTATCCAGGGTAAGCTGAAATTTATTCACAATGTCTCTGGGTACAAAACCATCTGCATTACCATGTGCAATCAGTAAGCGCGCTTTTATTTTGCCAAAAGCATCCTGCCCGGCAATGGGCAGTGATCCATGGAAGCTGACCACACCTTTTAGATCGGCACCGCCATAGGCTAACTGCAACACGGTCCCGCCACCAAAACAATAGCCAATAGCTGCAATATTCTGCCCATCAACCATAGGGTGTTTTTGCAACTGCCTGATACCAGGTTGAGCACGTTCCCGCCACCATTCAACATCTGTTGTCACTTCCTGCATCCAGGCCTTGGCCTGCTCGGGATTGTCTGTCAGCTTTCCAGTACCGTACATATCCACTACAAAGGCCACATAACCTAATTCAGCCAGCATTCTGGCCCGCTTCTTTTCATAATCACTCACCCCCCACCACTCATGCACGACCAGCACTCCGGGACGTTTGCCTGAAAGACTGTCATCATAGGCCAGATGACCCGTAAACGATTGCTCATCCACTTGATATTCAATTGCCTGAGTTTTAATTTCACCATGAGCCAGGTTGGTTAATGCGAGCAAAGCAATTATTTTAATAAATATTTTCATAAATCATCCCTATATGAGTAAAATTGATATCAGTGATTTCGACAATTTCAGCAATAAAAAAGGAGAACATCTTGCCAGAGCAATCATTTCAAGCCCGTTGCGGACATTGTAATGCCGTCGAGCACTTTCAAATTGGTCATGATAGCACCGAAAACAGTATCGAAAAAGCCGTAAAGCACTTAGAGGGTAAAACCCGAATTCAAGTGCGTTCTATCATACAAAAACACCATATCGATAAAGCAGAGTATGGTTTTGCACTCTATGCATGCCCGAAATGTCAGACCCTGTATAATCCTTTTGCAATCAAAATTGAATATGATGATATTATGTTATTTCAGCCATTCTATAAATGCAATCAATGTAATTCTACATTGATGAAGATCTCTGCTGCTGTTGAATCCTACGCTTGCAAACAGTGTGGAGAAAAACAATTAAGTACCATTCCCGATCCCGACATTCATGAATGACAGACATCAAAACAAGTCTATTTGCACATTTCCAATAACTGTATTTCGCATTTAAAATCATCAGATAAATCTAAGACTTTAATTTTTAAATAATTTTCCAAAAATATCTGGAATAGTGATTTAACGCCCCAATGGCTGACCTGACAGAAATTGATAAAAAGCAGGATAGCAAAAAACCTTAATTCCATTTATAATTTATTGTTGTCATCCAGCATTTAAAGAGTAAGATTAAAAATTACTATTATTCATAGGGAGAGTTATTGATAGTTTATACAGAGCAAAATTCGACTGGAAACATAAAAATGACCAATCTATTCACAATATTTATAATTTCACTGTGCTTCTCTACAAGCCTCCTTGCCACAGAGGTCAGCATTCCCCTGGGTAATTCACTATATGGTCTTGCGGAATATACCGAGGGTGATAAAGATAAGCCCGCAGTGTTTATCCTGCATGGTATTTTACAGACTCGACGTTTTTCCACCACACAGATAATAACTGAATTTTTCGAAGAATCCGGATATACTACACTCAGACCAACCATCAGCTTAGGCGTCGATAGCAGAAAAAAAAGTCTGGCCTGTGAAGCCATCCATACCCACACAATGGAAACCGATATTGAAGAAATTGCGCAATGGGTTCAATGGTTAAAGGAAAAAACCCATCAACCCATCATTTTGATAGGACATAGCGCTGGAGCAACTCAGTTGGTGGTCTATCTGGATAAATACCAGAACACCCAGATAACACCAAAAAAAACAATTCTCATCAGCCCGGCTTATTTTGGTAACCGTCCCAGCTCTTATGCAACTCATTCAGAAATTGAAAAAGCAAGAAAGGCTATTGCGCTTGGGCAACTGGGTCCTGCACCATTTGGATTTATCTATTGTGAAAAGTATGTTTCTCTCCCTGAAGCTTACTTATCATACATCGAATGGTCTCAGAAACGTATTACTGAAGCCTTACTAAATATCAGCAGCCCCGTTTCACTGCTCTTTGGTAGCAGTGATCAGCGAATCGATCCAACATGGCCGGGAACACTGACTGAAATGGGACTGGATGTGCAAATCACAGATGATGCAAATCACTTCTTCCATGATGTACATGAATTTGACATGCTGGACTTCATAGAAAAAGCTACTGACTAATAACTGAGATGACCAGCAATGAAGTTCTCTCTTAAACAATATGCGCTTTTACTCAGTTTTCTTACCTTTTTCATATTTATTGGTTTTGGCTGGTATACTTATAATCAGATTGAATCAGCCAAAATTACACTGGCTGACTGGAAATTCAAAAGCACCCATGAAGAACTCACAGAGGCGATAAAAACAGCCGTCGAACAGGGTACAAGAGCAGTCAGGAAGTTTGCCGGATGGGGAGAATCCAGGCAGCAGATTCTGAACTCAACCTTCTACTCTTACTGGCGTGAACAGCGAATGATGAGTGCGGGCTTTCTGCCCACAAATGCTTTAACCGCACAGATTTATAACGCCCGGGGAGAATCATTATCAGCCGCCTCTGAACTTAGTTTACCGTTTCGCATTGATCCACAACATTTACCGGAGCATTTTGTTACTCAAGAAAAAGACCATGCTGCTTATGCCGTGTTCTTTGCCCCGGTGTATAGTCAGGGCGGACATTCGGTAATAGGCTTTGTGTCTATAAACCAGCCCTTTCTGCCTCTGATTACAAATCAAAAATTTTATCATATCAACGAAAAGAGCATCAGGATAAAAGCACAGTCCGGTCATATACCCATGGCAAGGATCATTGACTATATTGACTATGAAAAGAAACAGGATATTTCTTCAATTGTCGTCCAGACCATCCTGGATAACACCAGCCATAGCCTGTTGATTGCCAGCCTGATTATCGCAGTTTTACTTTACATTCTGCTTGTTT
>CBDTVA010000283.1:0-4363 GCA_965363935.1 uncultured Gammaproteobacteria bacterium
CACATTAAAGCGCTGCATTTCCCAGATAAAGGTATAATTTTGAATTTCTTTACAAATCTCGGTGGCAATTAATGTCGCCTGATCAATTGGACAGCCTTCCAGAATGGCGCCAAATTCATCACCGCCTAAACGGGCAAGAACATCGCCCCTGCGCAGCCTTTCCTGCAGAATTTTGCTAATTTGCCGCAATAACTGATCACCCGCCGCATGACCACTGGTATCATTAATAATTTTAAAATTATCCATATCAAAGTAAAGCAGGGCGCTGATAATTTTGTCAGTTTTGGTGCGATCGATCGATAGTCGCAGACGGCTTTCAAATTCGCTGCGATTGATTAATCCGGTCAGGATATCGTGAGTAGCCTGATAAGTCAGGCTTTGCTCCATTTTTTTCGCATCCGTAATGTCATGTAATGCAATCACAGCACCTATCACCTGGTTATTGCGATTACGCATTGGTGACACAAATTGTTTAACGGAAATAACATAGCCATCCCGGTGTGCCAAAAACAAGGCATCTGGTATTCGATAGGAACTGTTTTCATCAATGGCACGCCTGACCATATTTTCCGTCAACACCCTTGATTCGGCATTAAACAAATTTACTATTTGTTTAAAAGGTCTGCCAATTGACTCTATACTTCGCCAGCCTGTTAATTCAGTTGCTTTAGCATTCAGGTAGGTTACCCCCTCTTTAGTATCCACAGTAATAACTGCGTCATCAATGGCTTCCAAAGTCACCAGAAAACGTTCTTTTTCAGCAAATAATAACTCTTCTGCTTCTTTTCGCCAGGTAATATCCAGACCGTAGCCCTGTACCAGTGAACGCTCCAGTATCGGATGAAAGTTCCACAAAAACCAGCGTCCTTTAGACTCGACTTCAATATTATTCAAAGTTGCGCCCGATATCAGGCATCTGGAAATCAGTTCTTTCAAGTTATCCGGTAAGACACTGGGCATCCCCTGGTCATCAAAGCCCAGTTCAGCAATCAGTTCGACCATGGCTGGATTTGAAAAATAGATCAACGCCAGCTCATTAAATTCAATAATAGGCGATGGATTGAGCTCCGCAAACAAAGCGAGGCGTTGCAGTTCTTTCTCAGAATAACGTCTTGCCGAGCAATCCTGAAAACTCAGAACAAAATAGGCTGAACCTTTGAATCCTTCTTTATTAATCATATGTTCATCAAACAGATGAACTACATTTCTGACATCCACATGCAGATACACACCATTTTTTTGCACGAACCAGGCATCAATAATATGATTAACAGGTAATTCCTGCTCAATATTTGAAAACTTACAATTATCTTTCTTATGCTGGTAGTCTGAAGCCTGACCACACAGCAAGGAATGCACTAATCGACTCTCAAGATCAGATACAGCGTATCCCAGAAGCTCTTCGGTCTGTTTATTTGCCGTAATAATACGGCCTTCGGAATCAAGCACAAGAATACCGTCAGGCCACTGCTCAAACAGTGGCTGAGAAACAAACAGGTCTTTATCTTTTGTGACTGATAGGTATTTTGACGGCATTTTCTTAGCCATTTTTAGACTGCTTCAACAACCAACAAACGCTGAGGGTCTGTTTTTTTATCAATAAAATTCACAGTGCCTTTAATTTGTCTTTTTTTCTCATCTTTTTCCAAATCAATTATCATCGGGGTTGCTAAGGCATTACCAGCAGTAGAGTACATAATTTTAACCACGGGCACTAATGGTTTTTCCCGGTTAACTTCGACAACAACGCCCTTTTCACCCGAAGTCAATTCGACTGCAGAGGTCAGCGGGTAAATGCCCAAAAGTTTGATCAATAACTCAACCTGTGGCTTATCCAGTTTATTCTCTACCGCTTCTCTATAGAGAAGCCTCAAGGCTTCTGATGGAATGACCCCTGGCCTGTCCAATAGGCCATGCACAACCTCATCATAATAGTCTGTTAAAATCAGTATCTTTGCCAGCGGTTCTAGTTGTTCTCCCTGAATACCATCAGGATAACCTGAACCGTCATTTCGTTCATGGTGTGTCATCATAAAAATTTTAACCGGCTCAGGAATGCTGTCGCTTTTACTCACCAGGATATTGCCAATTTTTTGATGCTGCTGAACCACTTTTTTTTCATTGTCTGAATATTTTGTTGCCTTACCAAATAGATTCAGTGGCAGTTGGGACCAGCCTATATCATGCAGTAATGCAGCCATAGCCAATAGTTTCAGCTCTTCTTTATTGGCACCATCCTTAATTGCCAGGGTCAATGCAAGAGTCATAACACTAAACGAATGAGAAAATAATTTTTCCTCATAGCGTTGCAGATGCATCAGGGTTAATAAGGCCTGACTATTTCTGAGCAAACTGGAAATCGTTTCATCAATAATCGGTTCAAGCTGCTCAGCAGGAATTGGCTGATTATTTTTTACTAATTCATTGACTTGTCTAAAGGCCTCACAGGCCTGTTCCTTGAGTATAATGGCTTTGCCCAGTTCTTCTTTAAGTAATACGCTTGGCTTATCCAGATTTTCAGGACTGTACTTTTGAGCTGATTGTGATCCATATTGTTCTGTAGAGCAGTCCTGACTATTATTAACAGGGATACCAACAGGAGTATCAACAAGCTGAGCAATTATTTGTTCACTTTCTGTAGCATCCTGAAGGTATTCTATTTGACTCTTATTTAAATCGATTGTGAGTATTTTTACCCCGGATTTTTTAAGTAAAATAATATCATTTTTAGACTTAATGGCTCTTCGATGCAGCAAAAAAGGGGACTTAATCCAGGAGATATCCATTTCGACGATAAACATACCAACCTGTAATTCATCAATGGTTATTTTTTTTAATACGGAATTCATTCGTAACAAACCAATACTTATAATTTTTTAAGAAAATACGCACAATAATGCGCATTTCCAGACCAGTTTCTCTAGTTTTGAGTATAGGTGAGAAATCTGAATATGGCAGTTAAGAAACAAATAAAATTCGATAAACCGGTGAGTTTGGAGTTTGATAGAGAAAGCGGCTTAAAATTTGGCAAACAAGCGAGAGAAAACGGTCAGATTAAGAAATCATTCTGAGCAGAGACTGCTTAGAATGATTTTTCAACTTTATCAGGCAATTGCCTGATAATAAATATTTTGCGGATGATTTCCTTCGGCAAAGAAATACCAGCGTTCTGCCATCAGGCCAAGATACATTGACACCATTGCAATAGTCAAAACCATAATGGCAGGTTTAAACAGAGAAATAATTAACAGGGTCAGCGGGATCACAAATACCAATAAAATAAAAATAGTTTTTATGGAACGCATAAACAGACGTGTTTTACCATGAAAGAAGTCACGGGTATTCACTGCTCCTCCCATAAAGCCCATGGATTTTTGCTTGATATGGTTATGCCGAATGCCTATAGCGGTCTGAACGGTTGATTTTGGCCGCAATCGTTTGTTGCGGATTAAAGACGCGCCGCGGAAGATAAAGGCAAAAATAATCAGGACAATGGACCAGCCGGCAAAAAATGAGATAAGTTCTGGTTGTTGATAGGCTGCAATTAAGGTTGCCATGGTGAAGCCGGATACAGTCCCCAGCAAGATATAGTTAATGACGGTCAGTGGACTGTGCCATTCCTGGAGAAATTTCAGACAGGCATAGATCATCCCTGTTGCAATAAAGAGCGATAGCACGGCAATAGTGCCAATAGCACCAATGATCAGACTCAAGTCAATGACTACAGCACCAATAGTCATAATCGTCAGATTCCAGCCCATAAAATGCACCAGGCCATATAAAAACACCAGGCCCATAACGGCTGGCAAAACAATCACTTCACGTGACAGCCAGGAAGTGCGCCACATAGTGGCAGCCCGCCATGCTCGTTCAGGACGGCCCAGATGAAAAATCGAAGCGATCAGTCCCAAAATCAGCAAAATTATCGAAACCGCACTACCCACACCGTAAATTGTGTCTGTACTTGTTTTTTGTACTACATTTAAAACCGCATAAACCTGTTCAGTATAAAGAGCCAGGAACAGCCCCTGCCCCATACCTATCAGGGTGGTTAAAAAAATAACAGAAAATGCCGGTTGCATACCAAGCTCCTATTTATAAATTCTTCTTTACCAACTCGTTACATCATCCAGTGAAGGCTCGGAAGAATCCACCTGGTAATCTTCTTTCTTCAATGGATTATCCGCTCGTTCCAGCTCATCCTTATGATAGGAAACATGGTTTTTACGTCTTGGCAGATAATGGTTTGATGGTTTTGTTCCCCATTCAGGCATTAGTTGATAACCACCCAGTTCACGAATCGCGACAGAAACTTCCGAATCCGGATCATGTACATCGCCAAACAGTCGGGCACTGGTCGGAC
>CBDTVA010000284.1:0-4361 GCA_965363935.1 uncultured Gammaproteobacteria bacterium
AGCATCAAAATCTGAAAGTAAACATCAACTAGATATTAAAATCAGCTGGAATATAGACGATCCGAAATTGGATGACAAACCTATACTATCAGTATCCTCTCGTAATTCAGGAAAAAAATGAGAGTTTTACAACTTTTTATTGAAATTATATTCATTGGCAGTCTGGCCATCCTGGCGGTTAATAATCTATTCCCCCTGCCTCTTTTAGCATTTGATGCTTTAGTTGAAAATAAAATAATTTTCACATTTGATTTTATCATTCTGGCCTGGGTGGTCGGTTTTTTTATTAATATATTTGCTGATATTTTTTTTACTCCTGTCTATCACCGGATTGAGGCCCGCTGGATGTTACGTGAAGGTAATCCGGAATTGGTACTGGAGCGTTTGCGTTATGACCTGTATGTCAAAGCCTCCAGTAAAGAGATTATTCAGCGAATGGAATACCATCGCTCCCTGATCAGATTGTCCCGTTGTATCCTTTTTGGCTCTCTTTTATACCTCGTATTGGCATTGCTCAGCGGCATTTACTACCAGGCTGTTTTGTCTGTAATCGTTACTTTTTTTGCTTTTTTTGCTTATTACCGAGCGCTGATCTGGTCGATAAAGTCTACTTATTATGCCTGGGTGTCGGTAAAACAAAACAGCTGTTTATCCTTTCCTAACCCGCCGGGCAGCGAAAATAAAATTAACTATAGTTCCCCGGAAATTCAGCATGATGGAGTGCAAATTGTGGCCTTTACCGGAGGAACAGGGTTTAGAGACATTAATATGTCCTTAGCTCAAAGGGCCCAGAATATAACCCGGGTAGTACCAATATGGGATAATGGCGGAAGTTCTAAAGCCTTAAGAGAATGTTTTGCTTTAATGCCTGTAGGGGATATTCGTCATGCACTAATGACCCAGGCCCATGGCGAAGGCCGTGTCGGGTCCATTGTCAGACTGTTTAACTGGCGACTGTCTGATTCAGGCGATAAAAAAAAGCTACTGGATGAACTGGAAAGTTTTGTTAATAACCAGCACCCACTGATGAAAGCGCTGGATCACATTCTGGGTAATGTGATTGTCAATTATCTAAGTCGCTTTTATGAGTCATTGCCCCGGTCAATGGACTTAAAAAATGGCAGTATTGGCAATTTTGTGCTGGTGGGTACCTATCTGGCGCATAATAAAGATATTAATACGGCCATATACGTATTTCGGCAACTGTGTTCTATACAGGGCAATGTATGGCCAATATCAGTTGCTAATAATTTACATATCAAGACCCGGCTGGAAGATGGTAACACGGTTATGGGGCAATCAGAAACAACCTCCATTGATCGCTCAAAATCACATCAGCGAATAAAAACAATTTCCTTTAGTAATGACTTGAGCCAGCAGAAAAACACGCAACATATCCCCGTCCAGGCTAATCCTATGGTACTGGATGCACTGCAAAAAGCGGAAGTGGTTGTTTTTGGACCGGGCAGTTTTTTTACCAGTGTACTGCCTCATATTAAAGTCGATGGTATCGTTGATGCCATATCAAGGCTGGATGGAGCGAAAATTTTTGTCGGCAATCTGGTGGAGGATAATGAGTGTTACGGATACACTTTAGAAGACATTATCGAACTCTTTTTAACGACCTGTAATCAACATGCGAAAATCAAACGTCCGGCCAATAAGTACATCACCCATATTATCGCTCATTGCAGTCATACGGTGACGGAATACACACATAATGACAGACATTATTTACCTCCGGGGAAAAATATTAAGCGTTTTAATAATGACGGGATCAGTGTCATTATTAATGATTTTGAAAATCCCTGGAAACGCGGCGCACATGATCCTGGTTGTATTGCCGATTATTTAATAAATATTGGTCATTAAAAAAGAAATCCTGGCCTCCTGTGACTGGATATTAAGTCACAAACTTGCCTTCATGGCGTCTCTGATCCCTCATTATTTCAATTTCATGAGCTCCGGAATAAACAATTTTACTGTCAGGGACAAAATTCAGATCGGGATTCAGACGTTCATAAGGAACACTATTGAGAATGGTTTTCATGGCATTGAGTCGAGCCAGATATTTATCATTTGAACGTATAATGGTCCAGGGAGCTGAAGATGTGTGGGTTTTTGTTAACATCTCGTATTTCACATTGGTAAAATCATCCCAGCGTTCCTGAGCCTGAATATCAACTTCAGATAGTTTCCATTGTCTTAATGGATCAGTTTTACGGCGCTTAAATCGCTTGGCCTGTTCTTCCCTGGTGACACTAAAATACAACTTGACCAAAATGGTACCCTGGCGTACCAGGTCTTTCTCAAAACCTGTGACACCCTTCATAAAATCTTTGTATTCCTGATCAGTACAAAACCCAAAAACCGGTTCAACCATCGAACGGTTATACCAGCTGCGATCAAATAACACAACTTCACCGCCCTCGGGAAGCTGATTGGCGTATTTCTGGAAAAACCACTGGGTCTTTTGTTCCTCTGTCGGCTTACCCAGGGCAACGATCCGATAATGTTTTTCATTCATATAACGGGTAACCCGGCGAATGGTGCCGCCTTTTCCTGAAGCATCGCGACCTTCAAACAAAATAACCATGCGTTTACCCGTGTTTTCAAGGTACTTCTGCATTTGAATCAGTTCGGCCTGATACGGTTTTAAAGACTGTTCCAGATCACATTTTTTAAGAGCTTTGGAGTTGCTTTTTTTTAATACTGCATTTTCTGCTTTCAGTTGCTCATGCTCTGCCATCAGTTCTGCTAAAGTCAAGTCGCTTTCAGTCATATCAAGATCCCGTCCCATCCTGTTCGAAGTAAACAAATGATTTATGATAACACAAAATAAACACCGCTTCATGACCTGTTGTAGGTTGGGTTAGGCGGCTTTTTGCCTTAACCCGACAGGATGTCTGGCGATTAATGTCGGGTTACGCGTCCTAACTCAATCTGCCCAATCATACATTGTCACTTATCACAGTCGAGAAAAGCCATTAAATATGTTTAATAGTTCGACAAGAAGTGTAAAAAAAATGGACATTTGTAAGCTTTTCCTGTCATTTGGTCTACTATCTTTATGATAGTATCAGCAAATTCAAAAACTGTTTAATTGTTTGACATAAAATTGAAAGCTGGAAAATGATCCATGGTCAGAATTTTTAAGCACTACATTCCTTTTAGTCTGGTTTTTTTGGGAATACTGGAGACGGCTGTATTCTTTGCTGCTGTACCGTTTGCCCGCTACCTGAATCGCTACGATTCGAAACCGCTGGAAGAATTTTTTTATACAGAAATTGTCTTTACCCTGGTGGTTGTGTTAACAGTGGCTGCCTCTGGTCTTTACCGTCGACATGATCGAGATGGTTTCAGAGGGGTTTTGTTCCGGATTATTCTGGTTGTTTTTAGCGTATTTTTCCTGATGAGTTTCCTGTTCTATTTACAACCGGCCCTGTTCACTGCCAGAACGACCTTTGTTTATGCTTTGATGATTCTGGGCGGTACGTTGTTAATAACCCGGACGGGGTTGATTTATTTTATTGATCAGGATTACTTTAAACGGCGGATAATTGTTTACGGTGCAGGAAAAAAAGCCGCCCATATGACCGAACTACGGCGAAAATCAGATAGAAGAAACTTTAAACTGCTGGGGTTTCTGCCTATTCCGGGAGAAGACATATTAATTGATAAAGAGCTGCTTATCGATACTCCCGATGGCCTGATTAATTATATCAATAGCAACGACATCGTTGAAATTATTGTTGCTATTGATGACCGAAGAAAAAATTTTCCGGTCGATGACGTGCTTGAGTGCAAGGTAAATGGTGTTGATGTTCTTGATATTTCGACTTTTTTTGAACGTCAAACCGGCCGTATCAAACTAACTGCATTGCATCCCAGTAATCTGATTTTTTCCGATGGTTTTACTCAGGGGATTCTTAATCAGTATTTAAAGCGTATGGTGGATATTTTTGCTGCGCTGATTTTATTGCTGATTACCTGGCCTGTTATGCTTTTGACTGCGCTCGCCATCCTGATTGAGTCGGGATTCAAGGGCAGCATTTTCTACAGACAGCTGCGGGTGGGATTAAATAATAAAAATTTTAACGTCATGAAATTTCGCAGTATGACTATGGATGCGGAAAAAAATGGCGCTCAATGGGCGCAAACAATCGATCCCAGAGTGACCTGGGTAGGGAATATGATTCGTAAATACCGCATCGATGAGTTACCCCAGCTCTTTAATGTATTAAATGGCGATATGAGTTTTGTCGGCCCAAGACCGGAGCGTCCTGAGTTTGTCAAAGATCTGTCCGAAAAAATCAAATATTATGAGATCAGGCATTTCGTTAAGCCGGGAATAACCGGCT
>CBDTVA010000285.1:0-4360 GCA_965363935.1 uncultured Gammaproteobacteria bacterium
AGATAAAGATAAAAGTGAATAGAATTAGCTGCTTACATAAACATTCAATGGCTTTTGAACTTTCTTTTGACTTGGCTCTTGCTCTTGATTTTTCACTTTTAGAGAGGGGATGACATAGAAGTGATTTGGTGTATCAGATTGATGGTCAGGGGGCTTTTCGAGCCATGGATGGCGAGGAGGAGCGACACAGGGATGTGCTTGAAGCGTCCCCCTAACCATCAACCTGATACACCAAAGCACGCTTTTAACATGATCATCCCAGAACGACCCCTTTGGTGGTTTTACTGATATTCAGAAAAGTACGCATTTCTGTGAAGAGCCATAAAAAATCATTCATGTTATGCTTCTATGTGATTTAATGAGTTTTCAGTTGCGAATTTCCTGTTTTTAATCTAGATTATAATTAATTGCTAACCATTTGAATAACATGAAAATAACCAGCCTTAGAGCCATCTTTCATACACTCAACCATAATAACATCAAATACCTTATAGCGGGCGGTGTTGCTGTTAATATTCATGGTTATCAACGAATGACTCAAGATTTAGATCTGGTGATACAACTCATACCGGAAAATATTATTAATGCTTTAACGGCTTTGGAAAACCTGGGTTATAAGCCTGCTATACCGGTAACAAAAACACAATTTGCTGATAAAAAAACAAGAGAACAGTGGATTAATTTCAAACATATGGAAGTATTACCTCTGATCAGTGACCTGCACCCGGAAACAACCCTGGATATTTTTGTCACTGAACCTTTTGATTTTGATTCTGAATTTCAGACTTCAGACAAAATCCAGCTAGACCTGGATTTGCAGGTTCATATCATATCAATACCAACATTGATAAAAATGAAACAAAGAGCCGGAAGAAATCGAGATAAAGATGATATACAACACCTGTCCTGGATTTTGGAAAAAATAAAAAAAGATGAATAACTATAAGCAAAACTGGGACAGTGCCAGTTGGGAAGGAAGTCGGATTGCACAACTAAAAAACTCTCTTAAACTCACTCCCCAACAGCGATTTGAAGCACTCGAGGATTTTTCACAAGTCAGTGACTGGCTTGCCCGCTCAGGCAAAAGCTATCATTTTAGATCAAATAACAACGATCAAAAGGGGACATAATCAAAAAGTTCAGAGTCATTGATTTACAAAGAACAATAATTTCAATAAAAAAAATCAATTAGCCGATTGATGAGTTCGAGCAAAAACAAAAAAAAGGGCAGCCATTTCTGACTGCCCTTTTTTATTCTAAGTTTTCTTATCAGCTAAAAGAAGCTGACTCAAAAGTCTTAGCTAAGTAAGACTTAGAACTTGTGGATAATACCAACAGAGAAAGCATCTGCATCTTGACCCATAACAGTCGCAGCAGTAGCACCATGACCAGCACCTTGTACGCCACCAGCTTTACCACCCCAAGAACTAAATTGTGCATCGTTGTCATTGCTAGTTGATGCATAGGCAGCATAAACAGTAGTACGCTTAGACATAGCATGGTCTAAACCAATTACCCACATATCTGCACTATCTTTGATTTTACTGCCAGCAGCATCTTTTATGCCAGACTTATCACGATCTGCATACTGCAGCTTGATAGTATTGTTGCCCATCTGATAAGAACCACCAAGAGTCCATATAGATGGGTCATTATCTTTATTCCAACCCACGTTATCAGAGTCAGTGTAAGAAGCTAATACTTTGAAATCACCGAAGGTATAAGCACCACCTAAACGCCATGAACTTTGATTATCAGAATTTACATTACCAACCTGACCATCATCGTTGGCATTAATATAACCAAGAGCAACTAAGATAGGACCGTTGTTATAGATTGCATTCATAGACCATGCATTATTATCAGAGTTATCATCTGAATAGGTGAGATCATTTGTTGGAGATGGTGCCGCATTAGGATTGTAAGTCTGACCAAGGCCTAAATCAAAAACATAAGCAACAGTTGCACTGAAGCCATTCATATTAGGAGTTACATAAGCCACTGTATTTTTAGAACGAATGTCATGATCACCATTTAGGTTACGCAAATCACCAATTCTATCGCCAAATAAGTCAAGTTTACGACCTACGGTTTTGTATGGAGTATCCCATTGACCAGCAAGAGCGGTACCCCAGTCACCAGATAATGTGATAGCACGGTTACGAGTGGTCAAATTATCACCACCTTTATCACCGGTCATATCAACTTGCCACTCAATTAAGTAACCGACTTTCATGCCGTTACCTAAATCTTCAGAACCTTTCACACCGATGCGTGAAGAGTTAGATTGCAGACTCCACTCATCATACTGAGTATTTTCAGAGCTCTTACCATTGTTGTCCAGGCCATCTACAGACATATGGATTTTACCGTAAAGAGTAGGACCAGCAGCCAGAACGCTCGCAGGAGCGATAACGGCAGCAGCTACAGCAGCAGCAATTAATTTTTTCATTTTCATTTCCTTAATATTTTGTATAAGAATTAAATCTTTAGTTTATTGCTTGAAAATTCTCAACAGACGTTACTTTTAAACTTTTAATTAGTTCGTATTTGCCTATGTGGTAAATTTCGTCGCAATGTTTCACTGACAAATGCTATTTTATACCTTTTTAGCCAAAATGCAACATTTATTTTTCAAAAAAACGACATTTTTTCAAAAAGAGCTTAAAAAGATGTTGTTTAAATGACACAAAAAAATAAGAAGCCACTTTAAAACTAAAAGATCAATGACTTAGCGTTTTCTTATAATAAATTAAATTAGATTTACCCTGTTTTTTTAATGTTGTTTTGATGCAACACGGAGTTTTTACCATCCAAAACTGTTTTTATTTATCTTTTGGGGTACATCTAAACATTTGAAAACATCATTTCTGAGCAGAACGGGATCGATAAATGATTAATAGACTGATAAGCTATGAGTACCGGCTAAAAGCACAGCCACAATGACGGAATTCCCAAGGACATGAAAAGTATATAAATATTTTTTTAATCGATAGAATGGTTGATAAAGGCAATGAACTTAATACTTTTTTTGATGAATGACCTGCCTGTTTTATTGTTATACGTGGGTAGAAAGTATCCCCCATAATTCTTCAGGTGTGTAGATCGGCAATTTAGTCTGCCTGTAATCACTGATATTTCTTGTCACCAGTCCATTCACATGAGAGCACTCAGCTGAAAAATATTGAACGCCATCTTCAAAGTCTTTAAAACTTGAGTTTATTGATAACTCAAGCACTTTTAAATTAACCTCAGATATCTGAAACAGATTTAATAGCTTTTGTATTTCAGTCTTTGCTGTTTTTCTGTTTGTTGTTTTTGCTATTAGATAGTCAATTGTGGTAATAGTCGTGGCGCATAAATAACCCTCAATATGTTTGTTTTCAACGGCCCCAACAAGATTTGCAGAGAGTTCAACAAACGCTTTTCTGTTCAATAAAACATCAAGGATAATGTTCGTATCAAATAGAATTTTCAAAGATACTTTTCCTCTACATGTTTCTTATAATCTTTTTCATCCAAACCGTTTTCTTCCAGTATGCCAATTAATGATTGGGTCACCGGTGGTACTATTGGTTTTACAGAGTCCTGAGTGAGCACCTGAAAGTAATCAGAAACAACCTGGGACAAGGATTTGTCATGCTGCCTGGCATATTCTTTAGCACAATGAATCAATGTATCATCCAGGCGGAGCGTTAATTTAGTCTGCATAATAAGAACCATTACGTATTAATTTTAATTAATTGTACGTCACCATTGTTGATTTGTAAACACAAAATCAAAGATAATCTTTGCTTAGGTTTAGAGACTGGCCAAATTTGCTTTACATTTTTCAACCCGAGTAAAGCTAAATCAGCTTATTGTCGGCACTCTAATTTACACGGTGCAGAGCAGATCAGGTATTATTGCTGGTTCGGATTAATTCTCCCGAATAAAACCTTATCCACTCTCACTTAATCTTCCAAATCAGTTCACTATACGCTTCAAGCTTAGCATCAACGGTAATCAGTCTCATTGGTTCGCTGATCGCTTGAGCAACAATGATTCGATCAAATGGCTCTTTCTCTATGGAATCAAAGTGTTTTTCTGCTTTTTCTGATTTTTTAGATGAAATTTCATGCTCGCTATATCTAGCTTCTTCATAGAGATCTGTAAGTTCATCTAATGATTTATCCTTTAGTTCAAGTTTTTCTTTAGTCTCTTTCTCAAAATCACCTGGAGTCATATCTTTCGCAGATTTAGCCCCATGATCAATTAATTTATAGGAGGTTTTATGATAAGCTCGTATAACCCTTTTACGATGGTCCTTAGTTTCAGAATCATTGGTATCAACCAAAGTAAATCTTCTTGCTGTTTGTAA
>CBDTVA010000286.1:0-4346 GCA_965363935.1 uncultured Gammaproteobacteria bacterium
CCTGATAGACTGTTTTGGGCAGAAAACTGTCTGGAGCAAATAAACAGCCCTGAGCGAACAAACAGCCCTGAGCGAACAAAAAGCCCTGAGCAGAAAAACAGCCCTGAGCAAAGAGTCGGCAAAAACCATAAAACAAAAGCCAGGAATGATCATTGAGTATGTCGGACCATCAGGAGCCCAGCTTGATTCAGGGACTTTATGCCATCACCGATCCTGAGTTAATTACAGCAGAAAATTTAATCTCGGCAGTTGAAGAGGTTATTCTTGGCGGTGCAAAAGTAATTCAATATCGGAATAAATCGGCCTCGTACACTCTACAGCATCAACAGGCTAGCCAGTTAAGTCGCCTTTGTAAACAACACCGGGTAAGTTTTATCATTAATGATGATCCACAACTGGCCAAAGCAGTTGCTGCGGACGGTGTTCATGTCGGTAAAGATGATGGCAAAATTGCTGCTGCCAGACAGCTATTAGGTCCTAAGGCTATTATTGGCGTTTCATGTTACAAGTACCTGGAAAACGCCCATAAAGCTATTGCACAAGGTGCAGATTATGTTGCCTTTGGACGCTTTTTTCCATCCAGAACCAAACCTGAAGCAGTGCAGGCTGATTTACAGCTGCTGGAACAGGCATCCAGACAATTAGCGGTGCCCATTGTTGCCATAGGTGGGGTCACAAGAGATAATGCCCGGCAATTAATACAACGGGGCGCCGATGCCCTGGCAGTTATTAATGATTTGTTTCATGATAACCATGACATATACAATACTGCAAAAACCTATCAGGCACTCTTCAATCTGAAATCTTAAATTGACAGGAAATTATCAATATGACCCGTTCACACGATTTATTTCAACAAGCCCAAAAAACCATTCCCGGCGGAGTTAATTCCCCTGTTCGAGCCTTTAAAGGTGTTGGTGGTGATCCGATTTATTTCAAACAGGGTAAGGGAGCTTATCTTTATGACGAAGATGATAACCGGTACATTGATTATGTTGCCTCCTGGGGACCCATGATTATGGGACACGCCCACCCTGAAGTTGTCCGGGCGGTTCAGGAATCGGCAGCTCATGGACTGGGTTTTGGTGCACCGACACAGATTGAAACTGAAATGGCCGAACTGGTGTGCCGGCTTGTACCTTCCATTGAAATGGTACGTATGGTCAGTTCCGGGACTGAAGCCACTATGAGTGCCATTCGCCTGGCACGCGGCTTTACCGGACGGGATAAAATTGTTAAATTTGAAGGTTGTTACCATGGGCACTCTGATTCTCTGCTGGTGAAAGCAGGTTCTGGTGCACTCACCTTCGGAGTTCCTTCTTCTCCAGGTGTACCAGCCTCTTTATCAGAGCATACGATTACCCTGACTTATAACAACAGTGCACAAGTCAGGGAAGTGTTTGCTGATATCGGTGCTCAGATTGCAGCCATTATTGTTGAGCCTGTAGCAGGCAATATGAATTGTATTCCACCGATTGAAGGCTTTCTTGAAACTTTGCGTGAGGTCTGTGATCAATCAGGCAGTGTCCTGATTTTTGATGAAGTAATGACCGGCTTTCGGGTCTCAAAAGGGGGTGCACAAGCTTATTATGGTATCAAACCTGATCTGACCACACTGGGTAAAGTTATCGGTGGTGGCCTGCCCGTAGGAGCCTTTGGCGGCAAAAAAGAAATTATGCAGCAGATTTCACCACTGGGACCGGTTTACCAGGCAGGTACCCTGTCAGGCAACCCGCTCTCCATGGCAGCCGGAATGAAAACTCTGACACTGGCCTGTGCAGATGGAGTTCATGATAATCTGGATGCCATGGCCAGACGACTGGTCACCGGAATCGTTGACAAAGCCAGGCAAGTCGGTGTTGCCATGACTTCAAATCAGGTTGGCGGAATGTTTGGCCTGTTCTTTAGTGACGAAGCAAAAATTACTGGATTTGACCAGGTGAGCAAAAGTGATCAGGAACGCTTTAAAAAGTTCTTTCATGGTATGCTGGATGAGGGTATCTATCTGGCTCCCTCTGCCTTTGAAGCGGGATTTGTCTCTGCGGCACATACTATCGAAGATATTGATGCCACTATCGAAGCTGCAGGTAGGGTTTTGAAGACGCTGAACACTTAATAGCCTCGCTACATCTTCAATTCCCGGCAGCCCTGGTCGCGCAAAATATCCGGCTGGGGCTTGCCAATATAATACCCCTGCGCATAGTCCACTCCATAGTTTTTGAGCATTTCCAGAATTTTGTCGTTTTCAACAAACTCAGCAACCGTCTGTTTACCCAGACCATGAGCCATTTCATTCAGGGCTTTGACAAAAATCTGATCTTCATCACTATAGGGTAGTTGGCGGATAAACATTCCATCAAGTTTGACATAATCAACAGGAAGCTGTTTGAGATAAAAGAAAGAGGAGAACCCCACACCAAAATCATCAAGGGCAAAGCGGCAGCCGAGATCTTTAATTTCACGCATTAAACGTTCCGCCCCCACAATATCCGAAACTGCTGCCGTTTCAGTTACCTCGATTATCAGGCGCGATGGATCTACATTGTACTGTCGTAATTGTTCTTGAATCAAAACCAGAATGTCCGGGTTATCCATTGCCTTACCAGACAGGTTGACAGATAAACTGAGATCATAGCCTTCAGAAAGAAAATCCCCTAACGCCTGTATGGCTTTTCCCATAACCAGCTGATCAATTTCATCAATCAATCCCAACTGCTCAGCTTCGGGGATAAAAGTACCCGGCAGCTGAATAGTACCATCTTCTTCCATCATACGGATCAGCGTTTCATAACGCTGGATTTCACCAGTAGCTATATTCATAATAGGTTGAAAATAAAGTACAAAGCGATCTTCAGTAATTGCGGTTTCTATACGTTCCTTTCGAACCATTAACTGATTAACCCGTTCACGAAACTGATCATTTGAAGAGTACAAATGATAACTGCCGCGTTTTTTCTCTTTAGCCTGATACATGGCCAGATCAACATTAGACATTAGATCCGGAATATTAAATCCATCATTAGGAAACAATACAATTCCAATACTGACTGAAATTTTATGGGCACCTCCCAGTACATTGGAATTAATTGAGCGGACATTATCAATGATTCGCTGAGCCACTTTTACGGCTATTTTTTCATCGGCTTTTGTCAATACAACGGCAAATTCATCACCGCCTAAACGGGCAAGAATATCGGGGCGTTTAAGCGTGGTTTTCAATTTTTCAGAAATCATCTGTAACATTCGATCGCCTGCCTGATGTCCCTGGCTATCATTGAGGTATTTGAAGTGATCGACATCAAAATACAATAAGGCACCACTTTGTTCATATTGGCGGGCAATGGATAAAATATGTCCCAGATCTTTTTGAAAACGGCGCCGATTATGTAGTCCGGTCAGAGGATCATGATCAGCAATCCATTCCAATTGCTCTTCAGCTACCTTGCGTTCAGTGATATCAAGCCCAACAGAAAGCATGACAGCCCCATCATCCCCACGAATGGAAAGCAAGGAATGGTACCATGAGATAATGCATCGGGATTTGGTGGCGCAATTGATTTCTGCTTCATGATGATAGTGTTCCCGATCACCCAGGCGTATTTCTTTGAGTCTGGCGACGACCTCTCGCTTTAATTCATTTTTGAGCAACACATCATTAAAAGGTGTACCGACAATGCCGTTGGACTCATAGGCAATGAGACTCCAGCCTTTTGAGTTGAGCATCTGGATATTGCCATGAATATCCTGGGTCAGGATAATAGCCTGGGTTGTATTCAGCAAACCAGTAATAAACTCTTTTTCTTTAGCCAGCTCATTAGAGCGTTCCATTAATCCACTGTTTTTAATATCCACCTGTCTTTGCAAATCTTCCAGTTGCAAGGATAAATCAACAACAGAATCAGATAATAGATCAATTTCATCATCTACCAGTGTCATTTTTTCAGTATTATGCAGTTGCTCACGAATTCGACTATAGGCATTTTGAGCAAACAGTGGCAGCGCATCCACAACTCTACTGATTTCACGCATTGGAAACCATAAAATAGCAAACAACATCACCTCAGAAACCAGCAAGCCCAATAAGCCGGTATAAAATGTTTTCAATGCCGTTGCATTAATTGCAGCCAGTTCCTGTGAGATATCACTAATAACCAAAGCCATGGTGGTCTGTTCTTGTGTCATTTCATTGAGGGGAATCAACTGGACTTCATAGAAATTGTCATGCCATTTCATTTGCTGAACGTCATCCAGCGCCTGTCGCAACGAATAATGCTGTGAAAAGTTATCCAGTAACAAGCGGTGTTGTTTAGCATTACTCAATACCAGCAGTTTAGCACTCCAGTTTT
>CBDTVA010000287.1:0-4342 GCA_965363935.1 uncultured Gammaproteobacteria bacterium
GGAAGGACTTGAAGCAGGCAATACGATAGTAAAAAAAGGTTTATTCGGGCTTCGCTCCGGGAAAAAAGTAAAGGTGCTTAGTGCTTCCAGGTAATAATAACCTGAAGTATTTTATTGTGAGAGATGGTGTGTGGAATTTTCGTGTAATAATTCCGTGCTGGTGAGAAAAATTACGATATGTTAAAACAAACCCAAACTTCCAGTAATATTGCCGCCTGGGCAATTCAACATCCGGTCGGGGTCAATATGATTGCTCTGGCGTTGCTGGTATTGGGTTTGTTTATGTTGCAGCGTCTGGGTATCAACCTGTTACCGGATATTATCTACCCGGATGTCCGAGTGCGTATAGTCGACACCGGTGTGCCGGCGACCATTATGGAGGATAAGATAACCCGACAACTGGAAGAGCAGCTGGCCATTACAGAAGGCGCGATTTCGGTGCAGTCCAGAACCACAGAAAGTCGCAGCTCCGTTGATTTAAGTTTTCCCTATGGTACGGATATTGATACTGCCCTGCGCGATGCCAGTAATCGCCTTGACCGGGCCAAGCGTTTCCTTCCTGATACCATCGACCCGCCCATTATTTACAAACGGGATCCCTCTCAGATCCCGGTGATTGAGTTTATTGTCAGCTCCAACCGCCAGTCCCCGATTGATTTGCGCAGTTATGCCGATTATCAACTCAGTAAATGGTTTATTAACCTGCCAGGCGTAGCGTCGACGGAACTGGGCGGTGGTCTGGTGCGTGAGATTCAGGTTGTACTTGATCAACAGCGCCTGACGCCTCATCAATTGAGTTTTAAAGATATTGAAAGCCTTATCGAAAATGAAAACCGCGATATTGCTGCAGGCCGTATCTATACGGCATTTGATGAATTGAGCACTCGAACAGATGCTCGTTTTGATTCACTTGACGAGCTCGCCCAACTCCCGTTGATCAGTGACCAGACTCGACAAATTGATGATGCTGTCAAACTGAATGAAGTGGCCACCATATTAGATACTCATGAGGATGAACGGGTACGTATTCGACTCAATGGTATGGAAGGTGTGAAATTATCCATTCAAAAACAACCCCAGGCCAATACGGTAGCCGTGGTGGATGCCGTTCAAAAGCGCATATCACAACTAAAAGATGAACAGCTGATCCCCGCTGATGTTCAGATCACTGCCGTTGATGATCAGGGCGTTTTCATAAAACATGCCCTGAACAATGCTTCACGGGCTGCATTATCAGGCGCCTTTCTGGCCATGCTGGTGGTGTATCTTTTTCTTGGCGATCTGCGCCGCACTCTGATAATTGGTAGCGCCATCCCTCTGGCTATTTTTATCACCTTTATTATGATGGAAATCACAGGACTGACACTGAACATTATGACTCTGGGTGGACTGGCTCTGGGCATAGGTATGCTGGTGGACAGTACCATTGTTATGCTGGAAAATATTTCCCGGCACCAGCATTTAAGTGCATTAAAAACATCCTCCGACACTCTCACCCACAAGAACACAAACGACAACCCGGCTCTACAGGCAGCCAATGAAGTCAATAGTGCCATTGTTGCATCCACCAGCACAAATCTTGCTGCCGTATTACCTTTTTTATTTATGAGTGGTCTGGTGGGGCTGTTATTTAAGGAACTCATCATCACTATTTCAGCGGCTATTCTATCTTCCATGCTGGTGTCATTAACGGTTGTGCCAAGTCTTGCTGCCAGACTAAAAAGAACCACACAAAAACAACCCAAAAAAATATTCACTCACATTGCAGGCAGTTATGAAAAGCTGGTTGGATTTATTATTCGCCACGGCTGGCTGCCTTTTATTGTTTTAATTCCGGCATTATTTTTTAGTGTGCAGTTTATCATAAATGAAAAGCAGATTTTTCTACCTCAGATTGATGAAGGACGAATTTATTTCAGTATTTCCGGCGAACCCGGTATGCGTCTGAATGAAATGAATGATGTAGTAGATAAAATAGAAACGGTCTTATTAGCCGATAAAGATGTTATTACTGCGTTTAGTACTATTGGCGGCAGCATCTTTGGACGTTCCCAGAGAGAAAGCAGTAATTCCAGTTCGATTAAAATTCAACTGCTTCCAAGATCGCAAAGAACTCTGGGAGCACAGGAATGGATCAGTAAAATAAAACCCAAAATTGACGCATTGAATCTGACCGGTATTAAAACCCGGCTTTCTGTCCGTGGAGTTCGTGGTGTGCGGCTGGGCAAGAGTGATGAAAAAATCAGTATTCGAGTACAGGGTGAAAATTTACAGACTTTAAATACTATCGGCAATCAATTGGTGGAAAAACTTCGTTCTGTTGATGGTTTACGTAACCTGGAGCAGACCTATGAAGAAAACCACAAAGAATTAAAATTAAAAGTCCTGCGCAAACGGGCAGCCGATCTGGGAGTCAAAGCCAGTGATATTGGTTATTCTCTAAAAGTGGCTCTGGATGGTGTGGTTATTTCTGATTATATAGACGGTGATCGTGAATATAATATCCGCATAAGATTACCACGCTCGGCTATCTTATCCAATGATGATTTAAAACACATCCTGATTAAATTTAATAATGGCCAGCCAGTCTATCTGAATGATGTAGCCCGGGTGGAATTTTCTGCATCACCCTCGGTTATTGAAAGGGACAACCAACAAAGAATGGTAGAAGTAACTGCCAGTTTGATTGATGATGAGGATTTAGTTCAGGTTATGGCTCAGATAGATGAACAACTGCAAGAGTTCCCGCTGCCAGAAGGTTATCTTCTTTACGATGGCGGTGGCAATAAAGAGATAAAAGAAGGTCGTGACATGAGCATAACGCTATTTGCTCTGGCTATATTTCTGGTCTTTGTGGTAATGGCGGTTCAATACGAGTCACTGAAAAATCCGCTGGTTATTCTGCTGGGCATTCCCTTTATGCTCATTGGTGTTGCCGGAGGTCTCTATTGGCGCGAATTGCCTATTTCCATGCCCGTCTGGCTGGGTTTAATTATGCTCTCCGGCATTGTGGTGAATAACGCCATTGTTCTGGTGGAACAAATCGAAATTGAACGTAAAGCGGGTTTGCTAATGGATACCGCAATTTCCAGGGCAGCACGTTTAAGATTACGTCCTATCCTTATGACAACCATCACCACTGTAGTGGGTATGCTGCCCCTTTCCATTGGTTTTGGCGAAGGCTCTGAAATGCTGCAACCCCTGGCGGTTGTTATCGTCTGGGGGTTAAGCTTTTCCATGCTGGTAAGTCTGGTATTGATCCCGGCACTGTATCGTTTCACACATTCTGACTAATGGAAGGAGATTACTAAATGGCAAAAAACAAATATAACATTAAAACAGACTCTATCGAACTCACTTTTCAATATATTTCACAATATCTACATGACCAGAAGTGGTGGAAAAATGAAAAACAACGTTTAAAGGCAATTAAAGTCTACAAAAAACTTAAGCTTGAAGAACTTTATAATATAGCAAAACAGGATAATGGAAAATATAAGTCAAATTTTCAGGCATCAATCAATGATTGGTGTAAACGATGCATTAATGACAAACAATGGAAAAAACTTAAAAATAGCATTAATCAAGCTAAACTCCAGGCTGAGACGAAAGAGTCCAACCAGGAAAAAACCATAAGCTTGTCCAATAAAGCCTATGAATTATTACATAATGCTGCCAGGCAAAAAAAGAGTTCGATTTCCGATCTGATTATTCCCCTATTAGAACACAAAATAGAAAATTTACCTGTTGAAACTGACGAGAATAAGCCAGTCCAGATAATTGAAGCAATAAAGAACATTGAGCTTAATAAAAAGAAATTAAAAACTTATGAAAAAGTAACAAAAGGTAAGCAAAAAGTTATTGAACTTTGGCATTATGCGGGTGGTCAATGTCAGGCTTTATCAAAAACCACGCATAAACGTTGTAAAAGAATCACTCCGGAATTGTCCATCAAACATCAGATAATTGGCGATATAGATTATGAATTTGCGGTATGTCATACCCATAATAATGATACGTCTCAACTGGATCAAAGCGATATTAACATTAAATCATAATCCAATAATCTGTAATAGAAGCGATTTGACCTGACAGGCAGCGTCAAATCGTAAGTCTGCGATACGAACCTTTCCCAAAGTCCATACTATTTTAAAACATTTCCAGATAACCGAACCCTAATAAACAGGATAAGTCTCTTAATGAAACTTTTTTGTTTATATTGAAAAGTATCATATAATTACCTATACTCTTTATAGGTAATTAAGGCATTAGTTATTCTGGGGATAGGTATAAGCGTAAACCTAATAAACAGGATAAGTTTCTTATAGCGGGCTGTAGAACG
>CBDTVA010000288.1:0-4280 GCA_965363935.1 uncultured Gammaproteobacteria bacterium
AAACACTATTCCAAACTGGGAAAACAATATGTCGATTTGGAGATAGGAGCTACCTTCTCAGTGACAAAAGCATAGGCTAAACCAATTGATGCACCTTCATTTTGATGCTTAACCATTGTCTCATGGGATTCTCCATAGAGACATTCTAATTGTTTGCCATCATAATAATAGGCAGAATAACAAGCGTAATCCCCCCCACCATCACAACTCACATACAATGCATCTTTTTGCCAACAACTATATTTTAAAGTACCAAGAATATGCGAAAGATGATGGTTAACAAAATGGAACTCCGTACCGGGTTCCATTCCCAATTCTTTTTCCAGGGCATCACGACGAATATGCTTCCATTCATCATATTCGTTAGTCTTATTCATAACCCGCATGAGATTACGGTCTGTCTTGTGACCAATCAACTGATGATAAGCCACCTGCAGCTTCTTCTTCTGCCTGATAAAACATGAAGCTGGAATATACATTTTGGTCAAAGAAACAGTATCAATATCCGCTCTTGTAATTCCCGCAATAGACAACACCTCGTCAATGGCAGACAAAGCAAAACGCCGCCCATCATTTTTCTTCCGTGTCACTCGCTCTTCTTTGCAAAAAGCAACTAAATCCTGATCTTTAAAAAGACAGGCACTCGCATCATGCCCATTATGAATACCTAAAATATACATACTTTCCCTCAAAAAAAGTCACTTTCTAAACAATAAAACCACAAATCCATAGAGTACAATAAATGACAATATTAAAATACAGCGTATTGCCTGACAACATCCAGAGATGGCAGAGTATATCCATGGTAAAGTTAAAGAACATGTTTCACTTCTGCCCTGAACCAACGTTTAAGTAACTTCATTGGTAAAAACTTAAAAATTGAATTGTGTTCATGATGTGCTCATTGCTATTTCCTCACTATTTTTTAGTAACCAGGATGTCCTGCATAATCAGGTATTGTAAATCTGAGCCATAAAACATATTCAGAGCATCTTCCGGCGTACAAACAATCGGCTCACCACGGCGATTCAAGGATGTATTCAATACCACCCCGTTTCCAGTCAGGGTTTCAATTTCCTTTAATAAAGCATAATATCGTGGATTAATATCTTCTTTAACTGCATGAGCCCTGGCTGTACCATCTTCATGTACCACTTCTGGAACCCGCTCAGCCCAGCCTTCATTCACTTCAAATGTAAAGGTCATAAAGGGAGCAGGATGATTGGTTTTTAGCATTTTGGGTGCAACGCTATCCAGCATACTGGGGCAGAACGGCCGCCAGCGCTCTCTGAATTTTATCTGCTCATTAATTCGATCAGCAACACCCGGCACACTGGGACAGCCTAAAATACTGCGTCCTCCCAATGCTCTGGGACCAAATTCCATACGTCCCTGAAACCAGGCCACCGGGTTGCCATCAGCCAGAATTTTAGCAATTCGTTTAGGCACTTCATCGAACTGCTCAAATTTAACAGCCTGACTATCCTCAGTTTTATAACTTTCGCAGGCAGCAATGCATTGCTCATTAGTAAACTCAGGTCCCAGATAAACGTGTTCCATTTTTTCCAGTTCAATGCCCCGGGCAGCAATGGCATAAGTTGCAGCGCCAATGGCTGTGCCTGCATCCGAAGCAGCAGGCTGCACAAATAATTCCTGCACTTCATCACGGGCAATAATCTTCTGGTTTAATTTCACATTGAGTGCAGCACCACCGGCAAACGCAATCTTGCCCGTTTCTTTAATAATATCCCCCAGATAATAATCCATTAATTGCAGGGAAATATCTTCAAATAATTTTTGCATAGAGGCGGCATAATCGATATAAGGATCATCAATTTCATCTCCCTGCCGTTTTGGTCCTAACCAGTCAATCAATTTGGGTGAAAAATAATACCCCTGGCCGTTTTCTTTATAGCGCCGCGTACCAATCACATTGACTAGTTGGGTATTTACCTTGAAGTCCTTGCCATTAAAGTCTATCAGGCGTGAGAAATCATATTTATTGGGATCGCCATAATGGGCCATACCCATGACCTTAAACTCACCATCAAGCATTTCAAAGCCCAGATATTCGGTCATAGCGCCATAAACACCACCCAAAGAGTCAGGATCATAAAATTCTTTGATCTTATGGATTTTGCCATTTTCACCATAACCAAAGAAAGTGGTGGCGTATTCACCCTTGCCATCAATACCCATAATGGCGGTTTTTTCTTTAAAACCAGATAGGTGGTAGGCGCTGCTGGCATGAGCCAGATGATGCTCAACCGACTCAAATTTGGTTTTTGACCAGTTAATCCCTACTTGCTCACACATTTCCTTGATACGTCCAACGTAACGGCGATAGCGGCGATTACCATTAAACAGGGCATCCAGAGCCCTATCCGGTGCATACCAGTAGCGTTTTGCATAATGCCAGCGAGCTGCGGTGCTCAGGTCAATTTCAGCATAAGGAACAGCAACAATATCAATTTGTTCCGGTTTGATCCCGGCATAGCCAAGACAAAACCGGGTTGCTTCCAATGGCATTTTTCCTTTGGCATGTTTATCTCTTAAAAAACGCTCCTCTTCTGCCGCTGCAACCAGTTTGCCATCTACAAAAAGTGCAGCAGAAGGATCGTGATTGAGAGAGCCTGAAAGCCCTAAAGTGATCAAAGGCACAAATAATTCCTTATTGATTATTGATTATTGATTATTTCGATTAGATAGTATTTTAGCAATTATTTGCTTTGGAAGTAATAGGCTGAAAATCAGCACACCGGATGTTCCGGTAAGTCTTTCACTATTTGAGAAAACGTCTTGTAATTATTTGATTTTAAAGACCAATTTTTAAGAAATCGGTTTAAATCCCGGGTCAATGCTTTTTTAAAGCTTCTGGAACTACCATGAAAGCGCATGGCATCTAAATCAATCAATGAAAGACCCTCTTCGGTCAGTAAAATATTATTGGCCTTAAGATCACCATGGCTTATTCGGCCATACACCAGCGCCGTAAAAAACTGTTTGAAGTCTTGTACATGCTGTTCAGATAATTCATCAGTCTGAGTATATTTTGCCAGAGCATCTTCTGCCGATTCATATTCACTGAGATAAAACGCTCTGCTGCGCAACCAGCCGAAACGTTGTTCAACAACCGCAATGGGCTTCGGTGTCTTAATCCCCAAAACAGCCAGATGATGTGCATTTTTCCAGCTTTTCCAGGCTCGGCTGGGACGCCAGAACCGGCTTAGCCAGTGACGGAAATGCTTGATATTATAACGCTTGATGACAACTTTCTGTGCACCGCATTGTGCCAGAGCAACCGTTGCAGTATTGCCATCTTTCAGGCGTGGTGATATTTCAACAAGCTCATCGAGTCTATTAAAAAAATCCTGCCATTGCTTATTGTCATATTTACGCTTATAAACTCGCATCTCATGCCAATTTTGTTCCCGGATAAACTCACTGCAATTGCGAGCCGATTTTTTCAGATACTTTCTAATCCGCCACTTACGCCAGGTATTTATTTCATGGCAAATCAACTCTTTAGACAGAAGCTGTTTTAATTTAGATGTCTGATGGTAGATTTGCAGAAACTCGGCCAGAAATTGATCATAGACAATTGGTAATTGGGATAGAATATCAGACAGATTTTTATATATTTGCGCCAGACGTTTTTCTGAGGATTTGTTGAGTATGGCAACATCACCACAGTCAATAGTATATAGCTGCCCTTCACTATTTTCATAGCTGACTAAAAAGTTATTCAGGTGTAAATCAATTTGCTGAATATTTGCATTGTGAATTTTAGCAATAATGACCAGGAGCTGTTTGATATAAGCTATTGAAGTGTTATCCGGTTTGCTGCTGATATAATATGCCAAAGATTTGCTCGCATCTATATATTCATACAGCACATAAAATCCGGCGTTTTTCAGTACACCATGGGTTAAGCACTCAGGAGTCAGAATGTGTGATTTATTGAGCTGCTCATAGCCCGACAGTTCATGTTCATAATCCTGTTCTGACTTATCCGGATGCATAAATAATTTGGCAATAACACTTTGTCCCTGAAACTTTGCCAGGCACACCATACGCCGTTCTGGCAAGAGCCGCAAAATCTCTACACATTCCAAAATCGAGGCTGCACCGGTATGAACTCCTGTTGCTGCAATTTCCATTTGAAAAGGAACGCTGATATTGCGTTTCATTAGACAGAGTTGTATGCCATCGAGCATCAAAATATTCCCGAACTCATCATGCACCTCAATAATCTCCGGGACTTCCTGCTTTAACACTTC
>CBDTVA010000289.1:0-4262 GCA_965363935.1 uncultured Gammaproteobacteria bacterium
TACCCGGGCCACCAGGCTGACCGGGCTTTTATCAATCGAATCATGCAGGCGCGGCAAGAATCTATACTCAGCTTAAAACAAATTGCTGTTTTATTACCATTGCAGGGCAAACTTGCAAAACCTGCCAGGGCACTCCGTGATGGTATTTTAGCATCCCATTATAAGTCTCCCCTGGCTGATGATATCCAGTTGCGGTTTTATGATACCAGCAGCAATGATCCTATATGGCTCACTTATCAGCAGGCCATAGATAATGGTGCTGAATTTGTTATTGGTCCACTGGCCAAAAGTAATGTTAAAATACTCTCAGAATCAACACGTCCTGACATTCCAACTCTGGCTTTGAACAGCGTTGAAAATCCTTCAGCAACACTGACTTCAACAACGTCGGAACACAATACCAATAATTTATTCCAGTTTGGTTTGTCTCCGGAATCAGAAGCACGCATGGTTGCAGAAAAAGGCCGCCAGGATGGGCATTATTATGCTGCCGTCATGGTACCCGAAAACCTGTGGGGCAAGCGCATGAAAAAAGCCTTTACCGAACATTGGGAAAAACAGGGAGGCAAAGTCGTTGAGTCGGTTGAATATCAATCACAGGCACACGATTTTTCAGAAACAATCAAATCCATGCTCAATATGGATCAAAGCGTAGCCCGGAAAAAACAGGTCAGTAGCACTATCGGCCGAAATCTGGAATTTACCCCAAGAAGGCGTCAGGATATTGATATGCTGTTTATGGCGGCCTTCCCAAGACAGGCCAAACAAATTCCCCTACAGATCATCTATCATCATGGCGAAACAATTCCTATTTATTCTACAGCGCATATAGTTGCCAACTATCACAATGCCAAGCAGAATATTGACATGGATGGTGTTATCTTTTCCGATATGCCCTTCCTCCTGGAGGTCATAAATAATGCAGCAAGTCAGCAAAATACCTATCAAAGCATCTTGTACCAGCGTCTGTTTGCAATGGGTGTCGACAGTTATCAATTGGCTCCTTATGTTAATTACCTGTTTGATAACCCTTCTGAATCTTTTGCTGGTGATACCGGTCAAATCACCATTAATCCTGCCGGTCATATTATTCGTTCTTTGCCCTGGGCAACTTTTGAGCAGGGTAAACTGAAACTGGAAAGCACAAATCTGAACACAGACAATGCTGCACTTTATTAAAGATCACAACCAGAAAGGTCAACACGCTGAGGCCATTGCTTTAAATTATCTACAGGCACAGGGCTTAAAGAAAATTCAGGCAAATTTCTCTTGCAAGTGCGGTGAAATTGACCTTATCATGCGGGATATTGAATTTCTGGTTTTTATTGAGGTCAGATATCGTAAACAAACCCGATTTGGTCATCCACTGGAAACCATTAATTACGTCAAACAAAAGAAAATCATTAAAGCAATTCAATATTTTTTAATGAAAAATCCGGCATACAATCAGCTTCCCTGCCGAATTGATGCGCTAGCCTTACACTCTCAGCAGCCACCACATGGACAAGGCACAATTGAGAGGTCAGACGAGAGCATACAAATTGACTGGGTAAAAAATGCCATCCAGTTAACCTGAGATTTATAGTAGAAAAAAGGACAGAGAAAGCCGATGAGCTTAGTTCGGATTGAAACAATTTTTTCTGATAGCATTGCGGTAAAACAAAAAACATTCGAATCCATTGCCCAACAAATTGCTCTTGCGGGTGATCGCATGGTTCAATCACTGCTCAATGAGGGCAAAATAATGGCCTGTGGAAACGGCGGTTCCGCTGCGGATTCACAACATTTTAGCTCAGAGTTAATTAACCGGTTTGAAGCAGAGCGGCCTGCATTACCTGCAATTGCCCTGACGACGGATAGTTCAGCCATAACATCCATTGCCAATGATTATCAATATGATGATGTTTTTGCCAGGCAGATCCACGCCCTGGGCAGGGAGCCTGATATATTGCTGGCCATCAGTACCAGCGGTCAGTCCAATAGTATTGTTCAGGCAGTAGAAGCTGCTCATGAACGGGAAATGTCCGTCATTGCTTTAACGGGCAAAGACGGAGGTCTGGTTGCTCAGAGTCTGTCTGAAGATGACATAGAATTACGTGTGCCGGCAGAACAAACTGCACGAATCCAGGAAACTCATATCACAATTATTCACGCACTCTGTGATTTAATCGATTATCAGCTTTTTGGTGCATAACTTATTCTAAACAGCATTTGTTACAACTATCAGGATTATTTCATGAAATCTATTACCTTCGTTTCCTTATTATTGCTCACTGCATATTTTCTCACCGGTTGTACCGCTGCCGTAGTGGGTGGCGCGGCTGCCGGTACGTCTGTTGCTCTGGATAAACGCACAACGGGCAATTATGTAGAAGATCAGAATATTAAGACAAAGTTCAGCTATCTTTATTATCAGGACAAGGTTCTGAGTGAGCAAACTCATGTTAATGTCACTTCTTATAACCTCCAGGTGCTCATCACGGGTGAAGTGCCTCTCGAACAACAAAAACAGCAACTCAGTGATATAGCCAGGAAAATCAAAAATGTTCGCCACCACTACAATGAAGTTATTGTCGGTCAGCCTACTTCTTTTAGCTCTCGCAGCAATGACTCCTACCTGACCAGTAAAATCAAAACGGCAGTTTTCACAAATATGAAGGAACTGGACGGAGCCCAGGTTAAAGTAGTGACGGAAAACGGCAGTGTTTTTTTAATGGGTCTGGTAAGTCGCAAACAAGGCGATCAAATCACAGAAATCGCCCGTACCACTCGTGGCGTAAAGCGTGTGATAAAGTTGTTTGAATACCCCAACCCTGATGATAAACGGATCTGATTCTGCTGGTTACTCACTTTATTACTGCTCTGAAGCAGGTAGTCGCCCCAGAGGACTGCTTATTGGATAAATCGCTTTGCTGGAGCTATGGTTATGATAATAGCCGTCTGCATGCACCTCCCGAAGCCGTCATTTTTGCCCGTAATCAGCAGCAGATTGTTGATCTGATCAGATTATGTCGGCAATACCATGTTGCCATTATAAGTCGAGGCGCAGGGACAGGTACCACTGGAGCCACGGTGCCTTATAAAGGCGGTATTATTCTCTCCTTTGAGCGAATGAATCAAATTTTGACCATTGAACCAGCCAATCGTTTAATTTCTACCGAGCCCGGTGTGACTAACCAGGCTATTCAGGAAGCAGCGGCTGCGCATGGTTTCTTCTGGCCTCCTGATCCCACCAGCAGTGCCATTTGCACCGTAGGCGGTAATCTGGCCTATAATTCTGCGGGCCCCAGAGCCGTTAAATACGGCACAACCCGGGAAAACGTTCTGGGGCTGACTCTGGTCACCGGCAAGGGTGATGTCCTGCGTACTGGAGTAAAAACCACCAAGGGTGTAGTAGGCTATGATTTGACCCGCCTGATAATTGGTTCAGAAGGCACCCTGGGGATCATTACCCAGGCAACTTTAAAACTAACGCCTTTATCAGATGATAAGCGCACCCTGCAGATCACTTATGACACAATTCATAATGCCGCACAGGCTGTAGCAGATATCATGGCGCAACCTGTGATCCCCTGTGCTCTTGAATTTATTGATAAACGAGCCATAGAGATGATCCGGGATTATTCTTCAGCCACCCTGCCGCATAATGCCGGCGCCATGCTCATGGTGGAACTGGATGGCAGTAAGAAGTCTCTTGATGAAGGATTGGAGTCCATAATTTCAGCGGCCAAAAACAGCGGTTGTCTGAACATCAATAACGCCCGCTCAGAACAGGAGATCAAGGCACTGTGGGAAACTCGAAAGGCCCTTTCACCTGCCCTGAGAAAAATAGCTCCTAAAAAAATTAACGAAGATGTTGTTGTTCCAGTATCAAGGATACCTGAACTCATTGATAATCTTGAGCGACTTTCACACAAATATAATATTCCCATAGTGAATTTTGGTCATGCCGGAAATGGCAATATACACGTCAACCTGCTCACCGATCCCGATGATGAGCAATTACAAATCAAGTCACAGGATTGTCTGGAGGAAGTGTTTCAACTGGTGCTGGATCTTGAGGGCACACTTTCCGGCGAACATGGTATCGGTCTGGTTAAAAAAGAATATGTCGCTAAAGAACTGGATGATGTGAGCCTGAGCTACATGAAAGCCATTAAGCAGCAATTTGATCCGGATAACATTCTTAATCCGGGAAAATGTTTCCCGGATTAAAAAGCAATGGCATTCGATTTTGTGATCAGCCATCACAAACCAATTAA
>CBDTVA010000290.1:0-4260 GCA_965363935.1 uncultured Gammaproteobacteria bacterium
CCTCGATTTTTTCTGATACCTGATGCCGCCGGACTGGCCACTTTCGGCATAGCCGGAACACTGGTCTCACTGATGATGGGAACCCCCTGGCTGGTGGCCAGTTTTATGGGAGTAATGACCGGAACTATGGGCGGTATCTTCCGTGATGTCCTGAGTCAGGAACGACCTGTAGTATTTCAAAGTCCACTCTATGCAACCGTATCATGGGCTGGTTCATTAATGTTTATTGGTCTGTTATATCTGCAACTGGATGCGACTCTGGCGGCCATATTGGCCGGGATCAGTATTTTTATTGCCCGGCTGCTGGCCATTTATTTTAATGTCAGCTTGCCGAGGTTTCGTTTTAAATCCTGAATCAGGGTGTATTTTTGTGGCATTGTTCACAAACTTGTCGTTTGTTGTCTCCAAACCAGAAGCTTACATCTTTATTTAGAAACTCTTCAGCCGGCATATAATGTGAACCATCGCAGGAGAAATTCAGGCCAACAAAGCCATTCATGATGTTGAGTGAGGCGGCTCTTAGATAAATTGTTTCATCGGCCTCCCGAAGTGATTTAAATGTTTTTAATACCCTGGGCACAATATCAGCAGAAATATAGGCATCATCCGGGTAATCCAGTTTTGCATAAGCCAGACAAACCTCAGGATTAATAATTTCATCCAGAACATGTAAACGATAACGATAAGGATCATCAAATGACCACAGTGTTGCCCGTGAACTTGAAAAATGCAGTTTGGTGTGAAAAATGCCCTGTTCAGTCATTAAAGCATCTACCACGTCCAGCACACCATCAAGATGTTCATCCATGGCACTGAAGGTGCGTGTCTGTTGAAATAAAGTGCCACGAATTGATGGATCACCTTTGATTTGACGCCACTTTTGTTGTTGGCATTCATCCACATTTTTAAGTGGTAAATCCTTCAAGCCAAAATCAGCAGCAATATAACCCTGAATCTGATCCTTGATTTTGACTCCATGCAGTGCGGTAATACAGGGCTTACGTGTTGACTTATCGATATAGACTTCACTGAGAAAAAAAAGTTTTGTTAAATTTTTTTCAATTTGATCCAGATAGGGGCGGGTAGAAAGATCACGACCTATAATTGAATCGTCAGCAATATTATCTGAAACATTGCTGCTGTACTGCAGGCCATTTTTATGAATAGCGTATAAAAGACGGCAGCGATGACCGGTTTTATTTTTTAGAAATTGTTTTAAAGCAAGATCCAGGCTGACACGATCATGCCAGTTGTCAGCACAGATATCGGCAATTTGCCCTAAAGGCTCAGCGAGCATATTTTCAATGTAATTGCGTTGCGTACTGATCGATTTTTCCAGCCAGTCCATTTTCAACTCTCCATTAATTCGCGGCTACTTTTGTACTACTCTATAGCTGTAGATATGATACTAGTTACCGACACTTTAACTCTTTCCTATAAATACAGCATAATTTATACCATGGTATAAAATACCTATAGGTGATTGAAAAAATACGAAATATAATTTTATAGCTAAATTCACTATGCACGTAAACAATGCATAAAATAATTTTTTGTCTGAATCTGCACTATATTGATATCATCCAGCATAGCATAAGGATGTGACTGAGATGTGACTGAACAGGCAATGAAAATACTGTAATAGATTATGATTGTGCTATAAACTTATCGTTTTTCAATAAGATTTTCCCACGATTCATCGCTTGGGTGCATCTCATCAGTTTCTCCATCATTGTTGATGACCTGATGCCGTTCATTGTACCAGCGAAAGATACCGCCTTCCAGGTTACTCATTTCTATTACGCCATTTTTCCTGGCCTGTTTTTCAATACGCTGGATAAATTCTGAGCTTCGATAACCAACGGAACAATAAAAAATAAGTGTTTTATTCCGGATGTTTTTTCCATAGCGAGAGATAAAGTCCTGAGCGCTCATTTCAGGAGCAATCTGTATGCTGCCTTGTATCCGACTCATCTGATATTCTTCAGGTCTTCTGACATCAAATAATAACACATGGTGATTATCAATTGTCGGTAAAAGTGTTTGCAGTTGATGATGTGAAATATTATGCACATTAAAACGCAGACTGATCATTTGTTCAGTCAGCCATAATGATGAGCCGGCATAACTGTTATGGGCTAGAAAAATAATAACTATTGCTAATACCGGTATATTTCCTGTTGTTTTAGCCATGCCTTTTTTATTTTCTGTTAAGCATTCATATTCCGACAATATATTTCAAATGATCGCTGTTAGTTCCACAACAACCTCCAAGGATCTTTACACCATACTCATTATTAAGCTCAATCATCAAACGACCCCATTCAGACACAGTATCTGTTTGCAGCTGCTTTGCCCCATCCAGATCGCAATGATCCATAGAGGATGCATTTGCCTGACAGCCAATCAGTCTTTTAAATAGTTTATTGGGCTGTTTATCAGGACATATAAATGCAGGGAAAGAACAATTTACCATATACCCAACAGGCTTATGGGTTGTTTCTGAATCTATATACTCAACTGCATCAATCAGCGTTGTTCCATCTAAAATACTACCATCTCTTGAGATCACAAAACTTATAATATATGGAATCCCTGTGCTCTGCATTGCTTTAGCAATACCCAATGCTTCATTCACATTGGGTAGGGTCTGGGCAATCAAAAAATCCACTCCGCCAAGGACAAGCTGCTCTATTTGCCAAGAGTGGAAGGCCTGGGCCTGGGAAACCGATAAACCCTCATCTGGTTTATAACAGTCATTCTTACATCCAAGCAAGCCGCCAATTTTAATCTCAACTTCAGTATTGGTTTGAGTATTCCTGAGTTCCTGCATGAAATGCGCGGCATCAATATTGACTGATTCGGATATATTTGAATTTTGCACCCTGGAACGGTTCGCTCTCCAGGTAGGGGTAAATAAGAGAATGGGCAAACCGAACTCGAATGCTATATCAACATATTCCTGGTAAATATTCTGTAATGCTTTTTTTGCATTTTGCTTATAAATTAAGGGTGCATTGAGCAGGCTATGATGCAGTTCAACTTCACCTGCACGCCGTAGCCGCTCAACAATTGCCGCTTCCATTAAAAGCATTTGGTTATTTTCAATAATCTGTTGCATATTTTTTTACTAACGTTTATAGCAAATGCGCAGGTTTTGCGGCGTCCTTACTGTGATTGTTATAGTATTTTGGCACATATCTAAAGTGTCCCGTTATTGTATACTTGAAAAGTATATCCTCTATCCGGGGGCCAGCGCCTATATTGTGAACAATAAGAGGATTGCCTGTTGCAGTGGACATTTGATCTGTGACAATACCTATGTGAGGAAAATTACCTGCAAGCATCCAGGTCACAATATCTCCAGGTGCATAATCCTGTTTTTTAGAACTGATCGGTAGTTTTAGCCCATGTCTGGAGAAAAATGTCTGTAAGTTTGGAACGCGCCTGTGATCAATGTTACGGTCGGTATGGTTTAAGCCCCAAATACGTTTTGATGGATAAATAGCAAAGTTTTTTGACATATCCTCATGCACTAATTTTTGTAAATCAGTATCTGTTGCTCTGTATGATCGAATAATCACGTCCGTGCATACCCCAATATTGTCAGGAACATCACCATTGGGGTATTCGATAGAAAAATAAGAACCATCATAACGAATATCATGATTTGTTCGTTCTATCGCAGCCTCTACAATAGCCTGCTCAAAGCTATCACTTAGTGAGCTTTGAGCAAACAGTATAGAAAATATAAACACCAGTCTTGTAAACATCTTTATGAAAATAAAGCTTTAATTGATTTGAAATCATTTTATAGTGATTAGTAATGAATCAAAAAATTTCTTAATAATCTCTTCGTCACTGGAGGCGAGACCATAATTTATCTGAGTCATAATTAAAAGTCCCGAATCTTTCATACCATAGGTATAAATATATCTCTTTATATTTGAACCTTTATATTTTGAGACAACCACTTTACCCGTTAACTTGGCACCGTCGGAAAGAGTCAGGGAATCTGGACTTGATTTTATATCGTAACCATATTCCCGCTCTTCTTTAGTAACTTCATTAACCATCAAATCAACCAGACCAGAAGGATCAATTGATGAATATTCTTGAACCAGAACAACAGTTCCCAAAGGAGTCATCATGGCGGTTTGATAAATTCCGTTACCCAGATCATTTTTTGAAGGGGAATACTTGCCTGGATGCTGAAATGAAAAATTGTCAGTTTTAAAAATAAGGTTGTCTTTTTGAATT
>CBDTVA010000291.1:0-4251 GCA_965363935.1 uncultured Gammaproteobacteria bacterium
TCTTTGCTCTAAATTTAAGTGTAATCGAGTTTTACCCTGGTCTACAGGTATTTTTTGTCATCATGAAATACTCTTTGAATTTTTCATACTGACTACTGTCATATAGATTGAGCGCTAATGCAAATTTCATACAACATTACAGATATTTAATCAGGGAGTTTCCTATGAAAAAATTAGTTTTATTGGTCTTCATTACATCACTATCAGGTTTATCAGGTCATACTGTTCTGGCGGAAAGCAAAACACCCGCCTCCGACGCGGCAGTTAATACCATTGTGCAGCATGATCGTTCCTGGCTGGGTGTCTGGATCGAAAATGTACCGATGGAATTGGGCATACATTTGACATCGGTTCTGAAAGAACATCAAGGTGTTATAGTCAGCAAAATAGCACCCGGGTCACCTGCAGACAAAGCCGACTTGCAGCAATACGATGTGATAGCGGGATTAAATGAGCAAAAGGTTTTCTCTCAAAAACAACTAACCCGCTTAATTCGTAGCACTTTGCCTCAAACAACTGTAAAACTATCCATTATTCGTCAGGGTAAACTCATTATGCAGGACGTGGTACTGGAGGCTGCACCGGAATACACAAAATCGCCACGTGGTCCTAAATCAGCTCATAAAAATCTACCCATTCAGCCTCGCGAATTTTCACCACACCATGGTAAAAGTATGGGCCACATGACCCCTCCCTGTATGAACTCTCCATTTTTCAATCAGGGTCAACCTTTCAATCAGAGACCCGGATTCAATCAGGGTCCATCTCCAATGCGCCAACAAAGCAGCTGGTCTCAATTTGAATCTTTTAAGGTTGAATCTACCGGAGATAATAAACATCGCGCTAAAGTGAAATACAAAGACAGTGAAGGCAATAAGAAAAAATTTGTATTTGAAGGCGATCAGAATGAAATCCGCAAGCAAATCATGGCACAGGAGAACATGGATGAAGGTACAAAACAAAACCTCCTTCAGGCTCTGGATATGAACTATGGCATACCCTATCCTCCTACCGGGCAGGCATTTTTTATGAGACCTTACTGGTTTAACCAGCAATTACCAGGATATCCCAGGTTTCAAGGTCATCAATAAGATCTTTTGAGTCAGATGAAATGATTACTTAATCATCTAATACAGACAGATAGGCCATTATGGCCTGAAGTTCATCTGGCTCCAATTCTGCGAATAATTCTTCTGCATATTCATGCCAGCGTTCACCATCAACAAAATGCCTGATTTGTTTGACCATATACTCTGTGTATTGCCCGGCAAGAGGCGGTGTATCTGAATCCTCCTTCCCCACGCTCAGAATACCATGACAGAGCTGGCAATCATCCACATATAATTCTTCACCCAGTTCAATATCGCCTTCCACCCTGGCGATATTGAATACTTTTTTGGCGATTAACAGCTTATCATAGGCACTGATGGAGTCATCAAAATGCGGCATTTTACTGGTCAGTTTGATTTGAGATAAGTAAACAGAAATGGCAGGAAAATCTTCTTCAGGCAGTTCGCGGTCATTGGCATAAGGACGCATGGGCATATTTTTACGTTTTTCTGCCTTAAACAGGCCAAGCTGTTGAGCAATATAGCTCGCAGGCAAACCTGCTAAACGTGGATATTCACCGTTTTTACCACCTTCGCCAAACTCACCATGACAACCAGCACAAACTTCATTAATTTCCTCGCCAAGCCCGAGATCAATTTCAGCTTCCTGAGCAAAGCTTATCGACAGTGACAGAGAAAAGGCAACCAGGAGAACTACTTTAAACATGCATACGCCTCGGGAAAAATCAGCTCAACATTAAGTAATCGATAAATTAAGAAGTAATCGATATATTAAGCAACTCAGGGTAAATCACCCTTTTTAAACAAAAAATACCCCGCAAACGCGCACAGCGTCCCGAGCATTACAGGATAGGTTATAGCCCAGATGATATAACCGGTTTCAGTAAAATGATCAAGAATCACATAAGCTGATGGTCCCAATATGACCAGTTGTGGATCAAACAACACCATAGCCGCAGTACGAAATACCTGTAATGGATTAACAAGGGATAGAGCAACTGCGGTTTCTGACGGCAGGCCTTCGCGGATCATAATTCCTAATAAAATCAGATCCAGGAAAAGTAATAAGGTTAACCAGACCACAAAAGCCAGCCCCTGCGCAACATCCGCAGTTCTTGCCAGGGTGGATATCAGCATGCCAATGCCCAGAAAACACCAGGCAACTGCCAGCAACAACCCGGTGTAACTGACAAACAATCCCCAGGGAATATCAGCGCCTTTTATTGCTGTCCAGATAACCGCACCGACCATAGCCAGAAAAACCGGCAAAAAAACCACCACAAAGCGTCCCAGAAAACGTCCCCAGAACCAGGCTGATAATGAGATTGGCAGAGATAGCAAATATTCAAACACCCCCGCCTCCCGATCACCGGCCACAGAACGAACCGTTGTGATTAAGACAAAGACCGGCAAAATAGCAATCGTCAACTGAATATAGGTAATTAATAATCGGGTCAATCCGGTAAAGCCCATAATTCGACTTTCAGTAATACCGAAGACAAACAGGAGAACCACGATACCGCCAAAAACGCCGCTATAAACTAAAAACCATTTTGCCCTGAGCGATTCAATAATATCGGCCCAGGCTGTTAACCATAAATGTTTCATGAAATATTCACTTTATATGTTTTTTCGATGAGAGCCTTCAGCCAAACATGAAAGCTTAATGTTCCAGGTTGCCACCATGGATATTATATTTCTTTTCCACCAGATAGATGTGTTTGACTGCCTGTTCATAATTTAAAGCACCTTCAGTTTTTTCAGTCTGTGCCCCCAAACCATAGCCCATCGGAGTGATCTCATCTTTGATATACCAGGACTGTTTGGCATCAATCCATTCTCTGCTCGTATAATCATTTACCCAGATTTCAGTTTTTGGATTATCTTTATAGCTTTGTTTGTCCAGCCAAAGCACAGCACAGCCCAAATCATCAAACTTATAAACTCTGGAACGTTTTCCTTGCGGAAAAACTCTCACCTGAGCGGAAAAATTTCGTTCACTGAGCATCATCTGGCAACGATCACAGGCATCCCGATCCCATTTTACATCCACAGCCCCGGTCTGTTTGTCATCGCCACAGGACGGTATCAATGAGACCAGTAACAGAATAAAAACCACTCTAAGCATTTTTTCCTTCTTCCATATGAATATCTTTCAATATGGCGGCATAACGGGATAAAACACCCAGGAAACGCAATCGATCCGGACCAGCGACTTTTCCACTCCAGAAAATTCCATCATCTGACTTAAAACTCCATAATTTAATCGCTTTTGTAAAAGCTTCATCTACCCGTTTAATTTTTATTTCAGTCTGTAAAATACTGTCCAGATCCACTTCATCTTCAACCCGGTCATCCAGGATCACCACCCCCTGATCCATTTCAATCACACGGTTGACCAGAGAAGCCACTTCATCCAGTCTATGGCTTGAAATTAACATCACAGCTTCATCTTTCTTCTCCGCCAGAAGCTGAAAAAAGATATGTCTGGCATCAGGATCAAGATTGGCAGCGGGTTCATCCAGAATTAAGATTTTTGCATCGCGTCCCAAAGCAATACTGATCAGTAATTTTTGTTTTTGTCCACCGGAAAGTTTAACAAATGGGCGTGATTTCAGTTGCTCATAATCCAGTCCCAGGCGTTCAGAAACAGCAATCATTTGTTTGGGATCAGTGTCGCAGAGACTGGCTGAGAAATGAATCAGTTGTCCAACAGGCATTTTAAGTGGTGGGGGCAATTGTGGCACAAAACCGATATCTTTCAGAACCCGTTGTCGTTCCTGACGAGGATCCTGGCCATTGACCAGAACCTGACCTGCACAGGTATACTCACCCAAAAGACAGCGGATCATGGTGGTTTTACCCGCACCATTTGAACCCACCAGAGCTATCCGGTCTCCCTTTTCAATAGCCAGGTTCAAACCTTTCAGCACTTCAGTGCGACGAAAGGTTTTTTTTACATTATTAAATTTAATCATTGAGATTCTTTATCTATTATTCTGTTAGGTTCAATAAAGTTTTGCAGCGAACACCGGCGGCGCCACTTCTTCTTCCATCTTACAATTCAAGTTCCATAACACTAGCACTTGAAAACCCGAAAATACGACTCCAAGGATAGGGCATCCTATCGATTTGGACCTCCCTGAATCCTAAACGTTCGTACAATAATTTTGCTCGAGGA
>CBDTVA010000292.1:0-4229 GCA_965363935.1 uncultured Gammaproteobacteria bacterium
TGATTCAATGATATTGCAAATTTTTTTGCATAGTGTATTTTGGGCAGCAGCATCCTGTCAGTAGTGCTGTTAAGTATTTCCGCGGCTTCTTGTGCAAATTGTTCATTCGTTGTATAAACAGCGGCAAGACAACCTGCATCAACAAAAGCCTTGTTTAATCCCAATAGAGGAACATTATTTCGATACGATGAGAGCAATATATTTCTTAAACTGGAGCGGTTGTATATTTCCGGTTCAGCCAGAGTGATAAGTAATTCACTGTTCTTGAGAATATAGGATAAGGCTCTGCCCAATGAACGTTGATCATTGACCGTCTGTATTTGAAAATCGGCATTGGACTGATAGTATTTTAGTTGATTTCGCAGGCTAGTGTAATTATCGGGTGTCGTTAAAAAACCAATAGTCCGTATACCCGGAATCAATTGCTGTGCTAAAAAAATCTGACGTTTTAGAGGCTGTTCCAGATATAGACCATAGAGTTCATTATCATGGGAAGATGTCGCAATGATGTTTTTTATTTTGTCCTGACTGACCAGCAAACTGAATATTTTTTTATTTTTCAGTTGTTGCCAGGCTGTTTGTAAAGCCCTGCTGCCCACAGTGATAAAAACCAGCTCACCAGCTGATGATAGCGTGCGAATATTTTTAACCCGATCCAGATTAACAGTCTGATGTTTAATATCATTAGCCAGAAAAGTCCTGGTCAATTGTTCTTTAAATAAACGTGAGGAAGTATTGCTGTCATGATAAAGAATATGCACCTGCTCGATTGCATAAGCGGGCTGACAAAACAGTATGAACAGTATCAAAATAAGTAACACTGTCTTGTCTCTGAATGATATTAAATTGCACAAATTCATTAGAAGTTTAGCCGATAGTCGCATAAATTTTATTATCACTATCGTAATAATTCTCTTCTCTGAAGTCCGCATTATTATCCAGTCGATGCTGTATTACCGCTGAAACCACAGCACGATGCTTATCACTGAGCTTTATTTGTTTTGACAGTCTGAAATCTACCCGTTCCCATTGTCCAGGCTCATCAAAACCCTTGCTTGTATCAGCGTAATACCAGGTGCTACTGAATTGCCAGTCCCGAGGTAATTTAAAAATACCCATCAGGCTGGCTGAATGATCAGGCACGGCTTTTTCAATCTGCTCTTTATTGTCTCCTTTCAGGACATGCGCATGGGAATAGCCATAAGATGCAACAAGACGTATGCTTTTTACAGGACTGTAATCGGCGCTGACTTCAAACCCCGTCAGGTTTAAATCTGTCGAGTTATCCACCATAAAAAGCCCGTTATTAAAATCAAATCCCTCATGGATCAAATCGCGCATGGCATCACGATAAATTTTCATATCGATATTCAGATGATACTCTGGAAAAGCACCGATATAGGCTATTTCCTGACTGGTAATTTTTTCCTCATGGGTATCATTCGATGGGGTTAATACGGGCAAGCTAAAAGGAACTGAATTGGCATTTATACCAGAAATTGCAGGCAACAGTTCTTTTTCTCTAAGTTTAAAAGCCCACTCGCCATCATGCTCAAACAGATCAGGGGTCCGGGTTGCTTTTGACCAGGAATAGCGAAAAATATGGTTTGGTTTGAATTGATAGTTAACAGCTACTCTGGGTTCAACGGATACATCCACAATGGAATCATTTTCAATTAAAACACCCATATTCACCAACCAGTCTGGCATAATCTGCCATTCCATATTGGTAAATAAACGTTGCCGATGATTGTAGATCCGACCACCTAAATAGGTTTCAGACTCTGCCCGCTCAACATCCAGAGAAGCGCCTGCAACAAAACGAAGTGACTGATTCAACTGGTAGGTATCCTGGATTTGCAGATCCATGCGCTCCTGTTTCAAATCCTGATTGATTTGCGCACATAGTGCCGAGCCAAAAAAAATCGGATCGGTACAGCCTGTCCAGTCATTTCTATCGTTCCAGGAGCTATAGTTAAACTGTGTTTCCAGCGCATGAGATGCATGAAATTCATGATGCCAAAGGAAGTGAGTATAAAATTCTTCTGTATTAATGACATCATATTTTTCCGCTGGTTTCACTTTTTGCTCGCCGTACTTTTCAGCATTACTATAACCCAGGCTAAAATCAAGATAATCACTTATATTGAGGTCATAAATACCTCGAAAGTTAACCACATCTACGAATTTGCTGTTATGCCGCTCAACTTCCGAATCTCCCGGCCTTTTTGACGTATCAAAACCATCGTCATTTTGCTGTTTAAGACTTAGCCGCCAGGAAAAATCTCCCTCCCTTTGGGAATGGCGTATAAAACCATCCCGGATCTTCGTGTCCCCATTGGTGTAACTAAGTTGCGTACCCGGCACATCATCAGGGTGTTCGGTGATGATGTTAATGACTCCAAGAAAAGCATTCGCACCATAACTGGCCGCATTGGGAGAACGAACCACTTCAATGCGCTGAATATCTTCAATAGTAATGGGTAAATCTGACCAACCCACACTGGCTAAAGCAGGCTTATAGATAGAACGACCATCGATCAATACCTGAAGACGTCTTGAAAATTCAGCAGAGACATCATGATATGTAACCACCGCCTGATGTCCTGAGATATTACTCACTTTCATACCCGGCACCAGCCGGAATAACTCATAAATTTCCCGTACTCCTGAAGCAACAATCATCTCTTTGTCGATGACTGTCATTGAGGCTGGTGCACGAGATTTGTGTTGTTTGAGGCGGGAGGCAGTCAAAACAATCGGAAAAGGATTTCCCAGAAAATCGCTCTGTTCATTTAAGATCAGTAGCTCATCTTCTTCTGCATAGAGGGTTGAACACAGAACAAAAGACAGCATGAGACAGCTCAGAGCATGAAAACAACCGATCTTTACTGGAAAGCTATTTGCAGGAGAAAAGTCATTAGCTGGAGAAAAGCCATTAACTGGAAACAAACCTGAAACCCTGACAAAGCAGGTTGACGCAAATTTTACCAACATGATGGCAATCTCGTTATTAAAACTGACATTTCAAAGGGTTCATTGCTTATTATTATTTGTCCCATGAAACTTAAACTATGAAGGGAAATGGTGAATTATAGCGTAAACAGCTTTGGATTATGTCAGTTGTTTCTTACTCCTGAGCGATATTCCAGCCAGGTCACAGTGAACAATTTGTACGAAAATCTTGTTATTAGCAAATATTTTGCTAATATTCAATTGTATTTCATTATCTTAAATATTTTTATGGCCCACTTGGATCTTGCAAAAATTCGTTTTCTTCTAATTGATGATTTTGCCAATTATCGTTCCATGCTTCGTTCTATTCTGTTGAGCTGTGGCGCTCAACATATTGATGATGCGTCCAACGCTATAGATGCTTTGAAGAAAGTCACTTACACCCCATACGATGTTATTTTATGTGATTATAATCTGGGTGATGGCCAAAACGGCCAGCAATTGCTGGAAGAAATCATGCATCGGCATCTTATCCCCTATGGTACCATTTATATAATGATTACTGCAGAAAACTCTCAGAGCATGGTTATGGCCGCAGTGGAATATCGACCAGACGGATACTTGAACAAACCTTTTCCCAAAGAGTTATTACTCAGACGTCTTAATATGCTGGTGCAAAAAAAATCCATCATGAAAGGTATCTACACAGCTTATAATAAAAAGGACTACAACAAAGCACTGTCACTGGCTGATGAAAAAATGGCTCAGCATAGTAAACAAGCGCTGGATATAGGCAAACTCAAAGGCGAAATTGCTTTGGCTGCAAATGAACTGGATATTGCGCAGCAGGTCTATGATAAGGCATTATCGGTCAGAGATTTTCAGTGGGCAAGAGTGGGTAAGGCCAGAGTTTTAATGGGCCGTAAAGACTATGATCAAGCGCAAACCCTGTTGCAAGGGGTAATCGATGAAAACAAAAATTATATTGAAGCCTATGATCTGCTGGCGAGAATTCTGCAGCAGCAGGGAAAAACAGAAGAAGTACAACAAGTACTCAGCAGTGCCACCAGTATATCTCCTATTACTGTATCGAGACAGCAGCATCTGGCCCGGGTTGCCGTGAAAAACAATGACTATGACACCGCTGAAAAATCATTCCGAAAAGCCATACGTCAGGGCAAACATTCCTACCTCGGTAAAATGGCTGACAATATGGGGCTGGCAAAACTGTATATCGACAATGGTAAATCAAGCAAAGCGGTTCAGGTGATAAG
>CBDTVA010000293.1:0-4218 GCA_965363935.1 uncultured Gammaproteobacteria bacterium
TACCCTTATATTAAGTAGTAGTCAATTAAAATTATTTTACCTCAATAACTTAAGGGCAAATTACAAAATTCTGGACTCAATAGATAATTCAATAGATAATCTAAGGTTCATTATTGATAAAAAGCATTATGAAAACCATACAAGTCACGACAGATTGGGAAGATTCCGTTCCTGCAACATTGGATATTGAGCAAAATAAACCATTTTTGGATGAACAGCAGCAAGATGGGCTTATCCAACGCATCAAGACACTTCTTGCTGAGCAACAGGCGATCCTGGTTGCGCATTATTATACTGACCCGATCTTGCAACGTCTGGCTGACGAAACGGGGGGTTGTGTTGCAGATTCTCTGGAAATGGCCCGCTTCGGCAAGGAAAACCCGGCAAAAAAGATCGTTGTTGCCGGTGTCCGCTTTATGGGCGAAACGGCAAAAATTCTGTCTCCCGAAAAAACCATTGTGATGCCCAATTTGCAGGCAACCTGCTCACTTGATTTAGGTTGCGCTGCAGAGGATTTTATTCCATTTTGTGATGCACACCCGGATCGAACTGTGGTCGTCTATGCCAATACCAGCGCCAAAGTCAAAGCCCGTGCCGATTGGGTAGTGACCTCGGGAATAGCCACCAGAGTTATCGAACATCTTGCCCGTCAGGGCAAAAAAATACTCTGGGCTCCTGACCGCCATCTGGGTAAATATATCCAAACTGTCACCGGTGCTGATATGCTGCTTTGGCAAGGCTCCTGTATTGTACACGATGAATTCAAAGCCGACGCTCTGTTATCACTCAAAGAAAAACATCCTCAAGCGAAAATTCTGGTACACCCGGAATCTCCCTATACAGTGGTTGAAATGGCTGATTTGGTCGGCTCGACCACACAATTAATCAATGCGGTTAAATCCATGGATGCCCAAACCTTCATCGTGGCAACAGATAACCGGATTTTTTATAAAATGCAGCAGGCAGCTCCGGATAAAACCCTGATTGAAGCACCTACTGGCGGCATAGGCGCCACTTGTACCATGTGCGCCCATTGTTCCTGGATGGCCATGAATAGCCTGCAGGGGATTCTGGATGTGCTGGAACAGGGTGGTAACGAGGTAACTGTTGAAGAGAGTGTGCGGGTTAAAGCATCTGAAGCAACTCAACGCCTGCTGGATTTCGCAGCGTCCCTATCTTAAGGCTTAAGGCTGCCCTAAGTTTTAAGACGAAGCTATCCAACCCGTACCTCAGAAATAATTGCTTCATTGATCCAGTTCTGGATAAAACCAGCAACCCTTGCAGCCGCATGCTGTTCATCTACCCACTCACAAATTCCGCTACAGATATCAGAAAAATCACTGCCTGACAGCATCGCATCCATAGCCCAGGCCTCATCCACATCCATGGAACGATAAAAAGTGCGTAAGTCTTTCCGCCAAATAAACCAGGCAATGGGATAAGCACTGGTATCGATATCAATGGGCGGCTGTTCTTGGTCAATAGCCTGCCATAATTGCGGAATATTGCAACATAAATCAATGCGATGCACAGAAGAATGAAAAGCAAACTTTAATCCGGGCCAGGATTCAGGACTAATTTGTTGCACTGCACTTATATCCAGCACTGCATCATCACCGGCATCAAATGCCTCCCTTAACAGCCACTCAAAGTGTGCCATTTCCGACAAAACCGGTTGCTGCCTGTAAGCATCTGTTTCATTGAGGAAATGACTCATCTGATGACCAAAATAACGCAGGGAAAAATGTTTTGAGGGCCAGTCAGTAAGATAATCAATACCCAGTTTAAAAAAATCCTCATCACCCAGCAGGGTGTGCAGGGCAGGAAAAGTATCTTGCAGTGCTTCGATCAGTCGAAAACGATAAGCATTGGCATAGATATCCAGACGAATTTCCAGAGGGACTTTTTCAGTTCCTATCACTGATTTTCGGATTAACGGGTCGCCATTTTGTAACCAGGACAGCATTTGCAGTTGAATTGTTTTTAGAGCAGGGAATTTCGGGGCAGCCGGGTTTTCAGTCATAAAACACTCTCTTGCTGTTTTTCCTGCGCACTTTCCTGTGAACAGCCTGACTCTATAATCATGTCGTCATATCTGCAATGAATGTGTTGTAACAAGTCCTTATTATAGCCATTTTGTTTGACACTGTTGGCAACCTCTCTGGCCCGGTTTAATTCTCTCAGCAACTCCACCAATGGCGGAATATTATCATCCCGCTCAATCATAAAGGTCACATCACCAAAATGCTCAACCGCTTGAGCATAAAGCGACCAGACCGCATTGCAAATCGGCATATCATGAGTGTCGATAAGATAGTCGCCATAATCACTATGGCCTGCGAGGTGAAATTGTTGCACTCTTTGCGGCGGAATAGACAAAAGATAATCCAGTGGATCAAATTCATGGTTTACTGCAGAAACATAAATATTATTAATATCCAGCAATAGCAGGCAATCGGCTCTTTGGGCGATTTCAGACAGAAACTCCCATTCAGTCATTTCAGATGGTTGATAAGAAATGTAGCTGGATACATTTTCTATCAGCATCCGGCGTCCCAGAAAGTCCTGCACCTGTTCAATACGCCCAGCCACATGTTTGACTGTTTCTTCAGTATAAGGCAGCGGTAACAAATCGTGGGCATTGGTGCCACTGGTTCCAGTCCAGCATAAATGATCTGAAAGCCAGCGGGCATTAATTCTGTTTTGCAGGTTTTTGACCTGCTGAAGATAATTTTTATCCAAGGCTTCAGTATTACCAATATTCATGGAAACACCATGCATAACCAGAGGATAACGCTCAGCAATCTGGTCTAGAAAATAGAGGGGTTTACCCCCTGGCACCAGATAATTTTCGGTAAGAATTTCAAACCAGTCGACATCTGGTAAGGTGTCAATAACATCCTGATAATGTTCTTTTCTCAAGCCCAGACCATAGCCCAGACCGGGGTATTTATTACTATTGTCCATAAACCGGTTTCATATGAATTTTACTGCAAAAATATCCGGAATTCCCCTGCTTCAGCTTTTAGTTCGCTAAAGGCTTTTAGTTAAAAAACCGCTAAAGGCTCTACTTGAAACAAAAGCAATTAAAACAGGGAATCTTCCAGAAATTGTCTGCCAGGATTAACCTAAGATTTCACCATCTTTGTCTTCGCATTCCTGCTTGCTGGCCTTGATCCAGCCCTGACCTTTGCAGCTGTTTTGACCTTTACACGCATTAGTTGCAGTTGCACAGGCACTGCTTCCTTTACAAGCATTAATACCGCTGCATTTTACTGTCGCTTCTTCAGCTGAGGCAACAGTTGCACCACTAAAACCAGTAGCCAAAAGAGCTGCAGCTGCTGCAGCAACAGCTACACCGGATAATTTCTTGCTTACGTTCATAATAATCTTTCCTTATTTAATGAGTGAATGTAACTCGCGGTTAAAAACAAAGCTGTTAAAAACAAAGCATCAACCACAAGTTAAAGTTGATTATAGTTGATAAATATCACGAAACAATCACGGTAAATACCTAGTTTTATAAAATATTCCCTATCTAATATTAATTTTCTAGTATTTCAGGGACGATTTGTTGGATAATGCTCATTTTTATCAGTATATAATCATGACCGATCAATTATTTACCTCTAAAGAACAATTTCGTCATCTCTTTGAGCAGGGACTAGTCAAACTGCTGGATTATGATGGTCTGGGGATTTTTATTCTGGTTTTAGCCAATGCCAGTTTTGACCAGCATGTTCATGATTATACGTATACGGCATTATTGAATAAATACCATCAACTATCTGAAAAATATACATTTTTATTGCAAGATGGTCAATTATTAACGGAGCCGGAAGACGACATTCTGGTTTTTCTGAAATTAATGGCCATGGGTATAGATAAGGTCAGCCAAACTGAATTTCGCCACACCGGGCAGTGGGAATTGCAATTTAATCATATACGCTCTCTGCGACCGGCTCGGAACAGTAAAAATATGATTGAAGGGATCCGACTGGATTTTAACCCGGATGATTTTCACTTTAACAAACCTTTTTTGCAAAAAGAGTGTTTCTGGTCAGGGATGATGAAGGGTAAAAACCTGGAAGTATTTTATAACAAATTTCCTTTTGCCCGCTTCCATTCCCTTCTGGTACCAGAAAAAGAGGCCTGTCTGCCACAAAAACCTTTGAAGATTATAGTAGTCATTACTCAATGGGGCTTTCTCGGAAGGGT
>CBDTVA010000294.1:0-4205 GCA_965363935.1 uncultured Gammaproteobacteria bacterium
CTGATGCGTACTCCACAGACTTAAAATCCCGTCAGCCCGACGGTATAGAAGAAGTCTAATCTATTATCGTACAGATTCAATAGCTATTTAAAAGATTTAACGGGGCTGATCCCCCGACCTAAAGAGACGGGGTATTACGCTCCAGTTTATTCAGATATTTTGGATAAAGCCCGCATAGACACTTTTGTATTACATTCTTCTGAACATTCAAACAACTTGTATACATTTACAATATTTATGATAACTCAGATGAACTGGATAAATAACGATCTTTGATGTCATCCAGCAGACCTCTGCTTGCGGCATCAATCATATCAAATACATTTTCAAAACCTTTAATCCCGCCATAATAAGGATCAGGAACCTCATCAAGCGGGTGCTCTGGAGCAAAATCCAGAAACAGGCTTAGTTTGTTTTTGTGTTCGGCAGGACAGGCCTGGTCAAGCATGTCGTAATTATCCTTATCCATAGCCAGAACATAATCGTAGTATACAAAATCAGTATCCTGAACCTTACGTGCTTTGATATAGGCTAAATCAATACCCCGTTTACTAGCGGTTTCCTGGGCTCTGCGATCCGGTGGTTCACCTAAATGATAAGCATGTGTTCCTGCAGAATCTATTTCCAGTCGATGGGCCAGTTTTTCAGTATTTATCAGGTGCTCAAATACACCGTGAGCAGTCGGCGACCTGCATATATTGCCCATGCAGACAAAAAGAACCTTTATTTTATTCATGTTATTTTTCTATTAACAGTATTATTCATTAGTCAGAGTACGGGCTTCGGTTTCCAGCATCACGGGAATATCGTCCCGGACAGGAAACGCCAATTTGTCTTTTTCACAGATAAGCTCATTGTTTTCTTTGTCATATTTTAATTCACCCTTGCATATCGGGCAGGCCAGAATATCGAGTAATTTTTTATCCACTTTGTTATCCAGTTTTTTATTAATTTATCATTGTCTCACGTCAGGATGGCTATGAGTATGTTTTCAATTGCTTTAGAATAGCGGCTAACAGGGTTCTGTCAATCACCGCTTTAATGGGCAGATACCAGCACCCTGCCTGTAAAAAAGAGCTTTCAGAAAATAAAAAGCGACACTTAACCGCATCTTTTTCCGTCATTATAATGGGATAAGTTTCATCAAAGAGTAAATCCTCTCTTCGATACTGATAATGATCATCAAAAGGGTGTTCTATTACTTTCAGGCCGTAATTTTTCAGTACTCTGAAAAAGTTATCCGGCTCACCAATACCGGCCACCGCATGGACGATTTTACCCTTAAAATCACCCACTGTCATGGATTTCTCGGTCTTATCTGACAACGGTAAAAGAGTGCTAATTTCATAGGCCATAGTAAATTCATTGTCATGAGACAGACTCATAAATTTTGCCGAATAACCCTGAGAGATATTATAAACAATATAATCCACTGTTTTTAGACGACTGACAGGCTCTCTGAGTGGACCAGCAGGCAAACACAGGCCATTACCATAAAGACGCCTGGCATCACTTATATTGATTTCAATAAATCGTGACATGGCATAATGCTGTAATCCGTCATCACTGATAATCACATCACAGTCGCTTTCAGTCTCAACTTTCTCAACAGCACGACTCCTGAGCGGATCAATAATGACGGGACAGCGGGTTAATTGATGGATAAGATAAGGCTCATCACCAAACAGCCTGACATCCTGATCAAGACTGACCTGACGCGGCCAGGTGTCTGGTACCTGTTGCTGATTCTGTGCACCATAACCTCTGCTGACTATGCCCGGTTTATAGCCCGCTGCTGTTAATTGTTCCGCTAACCAGATTACAAAAGGAGTTTTACCATTTCCACCAATATAGATATTACCCACAACAATAACCGGCAAGCGAGGTGTATTTGACTTGATCCAGCCAAAACGATACAGAAATCGACGCACAGACACCAAAAGGCAAAACACCGCACTGAGCGGTGATAAAGCCAAACTGACAAAGTTCAGGCTTTGCCAATAATAGGTTATAGGCTTCAATGGCATGACCAGTAGAACAGATTATTCAGGTTTAACTGCGGAAAATGTAATATGCACAAATCCCATCTGGCGGGCGGCATCCATGGCCGTCATAACAGATTGATGAGTGGTATTTCTGTCAGCGGCAATAATCACTCTGGGATCATTGTCATCTCCTGCTGCGTCGCGTAATGCTCTAAGCAAAGTTTCTATCTGAGCATTAATTAACTCACGACCATTAATAGTGTATTTCCCTGCAGAGCCAATAAAAATTTCTATCTCTACTTTCTCGGATTCAGTGATTGTACCACTGGCTTCCGGCAACTCAATATTGAGCTCTGACTGACGTTCAAAAGTTGTTGAAACCATAAAGAAGATTAACAACAAAAAGACCACATCAATCAGCGGTGTGACATTGACATCCAGATCATCCGGTTTTTTATGCCTGAAATTCATGCCAGCCTCTTGTCTGTGCGATCGCCATGAATCACTTCAACCAGATATACGGCCTGAGCTTCCATTTTTAGTAACAAGGCTTCAACACGTCCACGTAAGTAGCGGTAAAACATCACTGTTGGAATAGCAACCGATAAGCCTGCTGCGGTTGTGAGCAGTGCTTCTGAAATTCCATCAGCAAGAATTTTCGGATCGCCAACCCCGAGACTGGTAATGACTGCAAAAACTTTAATCATGCCGATAACCGTACCCAAAAGTCCTAAAAGCGGAGTAATCGAAGCGATAGTACCCAGAGTGTTAAGAAAGCGTTCCAACTCCTGGGCAACCTGACGCCCTTCTTCTTCAATGCTTTCTTTCATCACTTCACGCTGATCGTTCATATTACGTAATCCCGCGGCAAGAATGCGTCCAAGCGGGGAATTTCTATAGAGTTTGTTAATAGCTTCACTGGTTATGCGATTTTTTTTATGCAGCTTAATGATTTGATCAGCCAGGTGCGGGGGGGCTATTTTTTTCTCTCTCAAAGTCAAAAATCGTTCAACCACAATGGTAAATGACAAAATTGAACATAAAATAATTGGGGCCATAATCCAGCCACCGGCAACTATTAATTCAAACACAAAATTTCCTTGGTTACAGGCTAAAGTTTATTGTTTTAACCTAAATAAATCAGTGAGTCTACTACGAGTGTCCAATGCACTGAAGGTTCACGGCTCAACTGAATTATTTAGGTTTAAGTTAGTTAAAGATGTTCAGGGTCTCGATGCCAAAATCGTCTGTTTTCAACACGGTACTGTCTCACTAATAATGAATTATTGGTCAAATTGCTGCTAATATCAATAGCGCCATTACTTGTGTTGAATAATTTTATGTTTAACTTTTTATAACGTCGCACAACTTTTTCCGCGGGATGTCTAAAACGATTAAGATAACCATAGGAAAACAGGGCAATTTTAGGATTGAGTTGCTCTAGAAACGCCTGGGAAGACGAGGTTTTACTGCCATGATGCGGTACCAATAAAATATCGACCCTTAACTCAGGATATAAAGACAGCAAATCTTGTTCTACTTTTTTTTCAATATCCCCGGTCAGTAGAATGGTCTGATTCATGGCTGTGGTAACCAGAATAACACAGGAACGATTATTCGCTTTTTTGCTCTTTACCGGCCATTGAGGAGACAAGACCTTGAAGTGTACTTTATCCCACTGCCATTGTTGTCCCTGAAAACATGGCTCTGCATGAATTTGTTTATGATCATATTCAATGTCTGAATGCTGGCTATTATTCCTGTTTAGCCATTCAGGTTCACCACTTATCACCTCTGTTACAGACAACTGATTTAACAATTCTGAATATGAACCGGCATGATCACGATCAGAGTGACTGACAATCAACTTGTCAATTTTACCACCTCCTTTGGCCCTCATATAAGGAACAATAACCTTATCAGCCATATTAAATTGCTCGCTGTACTTATCCCCTGTGTCATAGATCAGAGTATGATTGCGCGTGCGTAAAATCACTGACAGTCCCTGACCAACATCCAGTACGGTCATTTGTAGTTGGCCTTCAGGTATTTTTTCACCTTCTGTCAAAAATGCCGGCAACAATAATAATGCGCCTAACCAACGTCCTTTCCACCCACCGGGCATTAATAACCAGAGACATCCGACACAGGCCAGTAAAAAATTCAACCAGGAAGCTTTGGATATTCTGGCGAAAGAAGATTTTGATGGCATTTTGATGG
>CBDTVA010000295.1:0-4193 GCA_965363935.1 uncultured Gammaproteobacteria bacterium
AGTCTGTTTTGCTTGTTCAAATATATAGCTCATACTCACTCTGGGATCCATTCGCAAGTATTTCAATACAAATTAAAAGAATAAGATATTTATGAACATTTTCAATGCATAAATAATTCTATTCCAGAAGAATATGGTTCTTTAAGTGTGCCAAATCCCTCACTTGTTAGTTTCTTTAGTTATGGGTTGGATTGTCATTCCTGACTTGCGTATCTTTTGTACACCCTGAGAGACGACTTGTTCGCCAATCTTAAGACCTTTGACAATAATCTGATAGTTTTGATAGATATCCCCTATTTCCACCAACTGTTTTTTTACTTTATTATCTTTTCCTACAGTATAAACAAAATGTCCTTCCTGTGTTTCCATTAAAGCAGTCTGAGGTATTAACATGCTGTTGGGTCGGTGTCCTACTGTGAGGTGTAATGACACATATTGACCGGGAATCAGTATTCTATCGCCTTTGTCATTTTTCGGGTTATCAAAAATGACACGGCTTTTAAATGTATCAGTACTGGGATCAATCTGGGTGCTGATATAATCCAGATGGCCAATGTTCCCTGACTGCTCACCATCCGGTAAATCAAAACTTGCTGTTACATCCTGGTACTTGCCAGAAGTTAGTCCCTGCTTTTTCAATTGCTGAAAATGATAAAACCCCCGGCGACTGATATTATAAATTGCATAGACCTGTTCAAGGTTGATTAATTGTGTAAGCTGAGTTTCCTGAGCAGTAACAACACTGCCTTTATAAACGTTGGTTTCCTGAATCCGACCGTCAAACGGAGCCGTAATCCTGGAAAATTCGAGATCAAGTTCGGCCTGTCGGATATCTGCATTGTTTTGTTCCACTAAGGCATTGAATTTATTTAAATTTGTCAAGCTCGTATCTCTTCGCTCTTTGGATACCGAACCAGAACCAGCGAGTTTATTATAGCGTGCATATTCTTTCTTATGGAAAGCGGCTTGTACCTGGTTAACATCCAACTTTGCTTTGGCTGCATCCAGCTGGGCTTGAAATGGACGGGGATCAATAATATAAAGCAGAGTCCCAGCAGTAACCTCTGCCCCTTCTGTAAACAACCTCTGTTCAATAAAACCAGAAACTCGAGGCGTGATGGCTACTGTTTGAAATGCTTTCACAGTACCCGATTGATCTGCGATAATGGGTACTGTTTTAGCTACTACCTCACTGAGCACCACTTTTGGCGGTGGTGGTTTGGGGGCTTGTTTGTTTTTCCCATTATCACAAGCGCCAAGAAACAGGACGACAGTGGTCAATATGATAGTAAAGCTTAATGGTAACCGTTTTGGCATTTTTTTATTTCTCATAAAGTTGATTTATGGGACTGTATTAGTTTATTGGGCTGTTCTTCTGCTTTCGTTCCCGAAAACGTTCAATGATCACATAAAAGATCGGTACAAAAATAATCAGTACTGTGGCAAACGTAAGTCCTCCAACAACAGCTGTGCCCAGGGAACGACGTGCCCCTGCACCTGCACCACTGGCGAGGACCAGGGGCATCAGGCCTAGAATAAAAGCAAAGGCGGTCATTAGAATAGGGCGTAAACGAATTCGAGCCGCTTCCATAGCTGACTCCATAATGCCTTTGCCCTCATCGTGTAAGTCCCTGGCAAACTGCACAATCAGAATGGAATTTTTTGCCACCAGACCGATCAGCATAACCAGGCCAATTTGGCCGTAAACATCCAGGTTCATATCGCGTAGGAATAAAAAACCGAGTGCACCTAAAAGACCCAATGGAATGGCGAGTAAAATAACAACCGGCATGGCCCAACTTTCATATTGGGCTGCCAATACCAGGAAGACAAAGACCAGCGACATGGCAAAAATTATAGGTGCCATATTACCGGCTTCCATTTGCTGATAAACCAGGTTTGTCCATTCGTAGCCATAGCCATTGGGCAACGTTTCATCGGCTATTGCTTCCATGGCAGCATTGGCCTGACCAGAACTATAACCCGGTGCCGCATTGCCATTAATCTGGATGGAAGTGTACTCATTATAGTGGGGTATGTTGTAGGGGCCTACAATCGGTTTGATGTTCACAAAAGCATTGAGTGGAATCATTTTTCCTTCATTATTGCTAACTTTAAGCTGCATAATGTCCTGTTCATTGATGCGCTTGTCCTGCTCAGCCTGTAAATAGACGCGATAGACTCGACCATATCGATTAAATTGATTAACGTACAAAGATCCCAGGTTGATTTGCAGGGTTTTGAAGAGATCGTTCAAGGCGACACCCTGAGTTTTTGCCTTGACCCGGTCAATTTCCAGAAAACGTTGTGGTGAATCCGGTTCAAAGGTTGTATAGACTTTTTCCAGCTCTGGCCGGGCATTGGCTTTGGCAATCAAACGTTCAGCAACGCTAGTCAGTTTTTCTATACCTTGACTATTGAGATCCTGCAGCTCAAAATTAAAACCACCTGTGGCTCCCAGACCAGGGATAGGGGGGGCATTGGCAACAAATAATGTTGCTTCAGGGATGGGAGTTATCTGCTTATTAATGTTTTCGATTATGCTATGTAGTTGTGTTTCTTTAGATTTGCGCTCGTCATAGGGGTCAAGAATAACAAAAAAGACTGCTGCAGAGGGATCCTGAATACCGTCAATTAAGTCGAAACCATTAATATCCAGGATATTAGCTACACCGGGGGTTTTTAACACCTTGTCAGTGATTTTTTTGCTGAGCTGTTCAGTTCGTTGTATGGTAGCACCTGCGGGAAGTTTGGCCATAATCATCAGATAACCTTGATCTTCTTCCGGTACAAAGGCTGACGGTGTCTTATAAAAAAGAAACACAGTTGTTGCACATAGCAGGAAAAATATGATGATTATCAGCGGCCAAACCTGGGACAGTTTTTTCACGGCACTGGCATAACCATTGGCCAGTACATCAAAAAAATGGTTAAAGCCGCGGAAGAAAGCATTTTTTTCCCCAGTTTCAGGTCGTAGCAATAACGCAGCCAGTGCTGGAGTCAGAGTAAGTGAATTAAAACCAGACAAGCCGACTGAAATAGCAATGGTCAGGGCAAATTGATTATAGAGCTGCCCGGTCATGCCAGGAATAAAGGAGACGGGCACAAACACGGCCATTAATACAATTGTTGTAGCAATGACCGGGCTGCGAACTTCATTCATGGCCAGTTCAGTAATTTTTTTCATGTCGGTAACAACGCCTTTTTCAAGGTGACGATTGACATTTTCTACTACGACAATGGCATCATCTACCACCAGAGCAACAGCCACTACCAGACCTAGAAGCGTGAGTGTATTAATGGAAAAACCCATTAGCAACATAAACATAAAGGTACCAATTAAGGAAACAGGTATGGCGATTGTTGGTATCAATGTACTACGTATGTTTTGCAGGAAAATGTAAACAATAAACATAACCAGCAGAATGGCTTCAATTAAGGTAATGATCACTTCCCTGGTGGACTCTTTAATAAAATTGGTCGTGTCATAATGAACACTCCACTCCACATCATCGGGGAAATGTTTTTCCAGATCCGCCATCGCTTCATGAACCTGTTCAGCAATATCCAGGGAATTAGCATCGGATAACTGATAAATCGCAATAGAGGCTGCCGATTTGCCATTGAGGGTAGTGGACCAGGAATAATCTTCTGCGCCTAATTCCACCCGTGAAATATCGGCCAGTCGAACAACTGTGCCGTCTGGCCTGGCGCGGATAACAATATCTTCAAATTGTTTAACACTGGTCAGACGTCCCAGGGTATTCAATTGAAAAGAGGTAGCCTGCCCTTCGGGCGCGGGAGATGAGCCCAGCTTTCCTGCTGCGACCTGGTTATTTTGCTCTTGAATAGCCTGTTCAACATCCAACGCGGTCAGCCCCATATTGGTCAGCATATCCGGCTTTAACCAGATGCGTATGGCGTATTTGCGTAAACCAAAATTGCTTAATGATGCCACGCCATTTATTCTGGCCAGACGATCCGTGATATGGATATCGGCATAATTTTGTAAAAAAGTTTGATCATGCGTGCTGTTGGGGGAGGTTAAATTAACAATCTGAACAATATTACTGGATTGCTTTGAAATCGTCAGGCCAACCTGGTTTACTTCAGGTGGCAATTGCGACAGTGCCTGATTACTCCGGGTTAACGCTTCCATTTGCGCAATAGACTGATCATAACCGACTTCAAAG
>CBDTVA010000296.1:0-4158 GCA_965363935.1 uncultured Gammaproteobacteria bacterium
GTTCTTAGGTACTCGCCTGTTGAATCTGGCGATGTCTTTCTGGGTCATTTTGGTGGAAACGCGCTTAACACCTAATAAATTTATCGAGTTATCATTTAACAGCTTTCGAAAACGGCTATAGACATCTTTTAAAGCCAGCATCCTGACGTTTTCAGTATCAGTGCGAATAATGGTCACCAGATTTTTTATCAATACCGGATAAATACTCGGATGTTTTACCAGAATTTCCTTAAAATCAGCACTGGTAATCGTAACAATCTTACACTCTGTCAGGGTAATAGCTGAAGCAGCACGTTTTTCTTTATCAAGCAGTGCAAGTTCACCAAAAAAGTCGCCTTCCTTTAGAGTATTTAAAATAAATTCTTTACCATCCAGATCACTCAGAAAAATCTGCACTTCACCTGATAACAGCAGATATAAGGTATCAGTCAGATCGCCCTCACCAATTAAAAGACGATTTCTTGCAATAGTTTGAATATTAGCAACATCTAAAATTAGTTGAAGTTCATTTTCTGATAAACCAGAAAAAATAGAAATATCGGAAAATTGCTGCATAATAAACCCTTGAATAATGCCCCATCAAAGCAAACATTTAATTTTAAATTATTTATAATTTCTTTATGGTGTTGTTCTAAAAGTCAGAACAAAGTTATGAACTTCCAGACTTTTATCCGTTTTTTTTAACAGGTCATCTAATCGCTCTTGATATTTATCGCTGGATTCAACAGAGTCATGGGAATTAAACGATTCTGGAAAAGGAGATGTACTGACCAGAGCACGAATACTTTCTTTTCCAAAGGGTCTGTTAACCGTCAGGTTTAACTCCGATTTGCTGCCGCCAATAGCATGAATAGTATGCGCAGTGATCGTTTTTTTGTCTTTAAACAAGTTGGGGATAAGATGCACAACCTGATCATCTGCCTGAAAATAATCAAGCATCAGATATACATCTTTATTGGCCAGCATATAAATAACAATTGATTCTCCCTCTCGAAAATATTGATTATTTTGTTTAACGGTCCATAACTTGAATTTCACATCTTCCGTAGATAACTGGTTTTGACTGATTCTATCCAGTAAATCAATTTTTTGTTGCAGTGCTTCGCTGTTTTTCGGTGTCTCTCCCCTGAAGTGAAAAGCAGCTTTCTTGAAGCTGTTTTGACCGGACATAATAATTTCCGGCGTTTCACATTCATAGGTCTGGTGTTTTAAGTTTTTCCCGGCCAGTATATTACTATGTTCTTTACCTGCTTCAATGAGCGTTTTCTCTCCATACCATTCCTGACGGCATCCCTTATAATAAGTAATCATCACAGACGAATCTTTACTTATTTTAATTTTGTCCCGGTAGAAAACATCTGTGCCGAAATCAATTTCCTGTTCAGGTTTGTTTGTAAAAGTGACTCTGCCTTCTAAACTGGTTATCATACCCACGGGCACTTGCGCAAAAACATTCCCGGATAATAAAATAGAAAGGCATAACAGCAAAAAAACACCGAGAAGAAAATAATTTCTGTAACCTTGAGGATAAATTATTTTATATTGAATGGTCATGATACACCTTCTTTTACTGATTTAAGTTCATAAACAACCATATCGGAACGGCCTTTAAGTTTAGCAGCACCTTTATAAATGGCATTTACCTGATCAGTAACGCAAAGAAAAGAATCCTTAGTCATAAGAATGGGTGCACTTAATGTTTTCGTTAAACCTTCAACCCTTGACGCGGTATTAACACTATCACCAATTGCAGTGTATTCCATTTTCTTTTCTGAACCTATGTTACCAACCAATGCTTCACCTGTATGTAAACCGATACCATTATTAAGTTGGGGTTTTCCCTGGCTTTGCCACAGTACATTTAATTCGGCCAGTTTCTTTCGCATCTCCAGTGCAGCCTTCGCAGCATTCAGAGTCGAATCCTCGCTTTTCAGCGGCGCACCAAAAAAAGCCATTAAACCATCGCCGATAAATTTATCCACAGTGCCATGATGATCAAGGATAACCTGTGTCATTTCAGAAAAATATTGATTCAGTGTGGCAACTACTTCTTCTGGAGACAGTTTTTCAGAAAAAGTGGTAAAACCCCGAATATCCGAAAATAAAACACAGATGGTTTCTTTTTTTCCTTTCAGGGAAATAGGAGTGTTGGAATTAATAATATCCTGGACCACCTGTTCATTGACATAGCTGCTAAAAAATTTTGCCAATCTTCTTTTGCAATGTTCCTCTACCATAAATCGATAAATATACAAACTTGAAAAACTAATTATAATAAATACAATGGGAGCAACAAAAGGAAAAAATATATTATTTTTGAATAACAACAGATTGCTTGCAAAATAGACAACCATTAATCCCATAACAATCGCAAACGTTACTGTAATATTTTTTTTTGAAGCCAGATAAGCAATTATCACCGCCAGCAATAACAGACCCAATAATAAATATAAGCCATTGTTTTGTTTTAAAAAATTCTGTTTAATTAACATTTCAATTGTCTGTGCATGCAACAGGACACCGGGAGTTTCCTGAGACAGAAGGGATGGTAAAATATCCCCTGAAGCATTGGTAAAACCGAAAAGTACAATTTTATTTTTAAAGTTATCTTTAAAGTACTCAAGGTTATTATTTTTTGCTGCTTCCAGAACTTCAAAAAAAGACAACGTCTGGAAGCTTTTTTGTGGTTGAAAATTGATAAACTGGATGTTTGCAAAACTTGAGTTTCGAATAGGGTCTATCCGGTTTATCTCATCGTAACGATTTGCAACAGCCGTATAAAATGCAGGTACAAACTGGCTGTTATCGTTTAAATCCTGGTAATACAATCGTACCCGACGGATGTAGTTATCAGAATCCGGCAGGGTATTAACCATACCAAATCCCTGTTTACCTATAATTTTTCCAAAAATAGCCATCGGCTGTGAACTATCAATTTCCAGGCGACCATTTTTTGAATTCTTTCTGGCCAGGGAACCCGTCGCCATTACGATGGGGATATGATATTGATGCAGACTTTTCAATAATGACCTTTTTAAGGCATTTTTATCTTTTTCCGAACGTTGGATGAACTTATCTATACTTTTGACCCATATCATATCCAGGCCAATTACTTTTGCTCCACTCTGGGCCGTTTTTTCAATAGCTGCTGCAAAAAGTGTGTCCCATAGAATAAAGGGTTCCGGTATTTTTTTTATTGAATCATCATCAATACCAATAATAACAATTTGCTTGGAGATTTCATGTTCCTGAAAGAAAAGACTGCGTAGCTCAAATCGTGCATCAAGCGCCTTCATTTCAAGAAAATGTATTGTTCCCGAATATTCTAAAAATAGAATCAGAAGGAAACAAATAAACGAAATCAAAAAGTACTGATATTTCATATTTAAGCCAAAATTGTTGGGAGAATGAGGTATTCTCCATCTCTAATTACCTACATATTTTATGGAAATAATTAGAATCAGGAGAATATCATTTGAGTACTTTAATTTACTGCATTAATGACTCTGAACACAACCCGTCTGTTTTCTCTTGCCAGCGGTTGTTTGTTATTAAATAACTGACTTTCACCTTTGCCAACCACAACCAGTCTGCGGCCAGCCACTTGATGATTATCCAGTTGATTTTTCACTTCTCGAGCTCTTTCCTGAGAAAGCCATAAATTATAATAATCATTACCCTTGGCATCTGTATGGCCTTCTACCACAAAGTAACAATTAGTCAATTGTGGACTATTCATTGCCTGGGCAATGTTACCAAGTAGTTTTGCATCCGAATTATTAATATTTTTAGAATTGGTCTGGAAATTTATACTAACTGCCACTGATTGAGAACCTGCCATACAGGTTTGTGAATTAGCGGCTTCTTCAGGCTTTTTCTGTAAATTATAATTCGAAGATCCTGAAGAGGTTTTTTTAAAACTAATACCTCTGAACCTGACCGGTTGTTGAGAAGAACCATTCTCTGCCATTCTTTCTACAGAATCTTTATTGTGCTTAGTGTTTTTCATAAAAGCATTAAGCAGTTCATTTGAATCCGGGGTCTTATTGTGGAACGAAATGATTTCCGATGCGTTCTCTGCATAAACAGTCTGAGTTAAGGTAAATGCAATACCTAAACCCATAGAAAATATTGACAGCTGTTTTAGTGTTTTGTTAA
>CBDTVA010000297.1:0-4157 GCA_965363935.1 uncultured Gammaproteobacteria bacterium
TTGTGTTATGAACCGGTAAATATGCTACCTAAATAGTTGTTTAATTTCAATAGTATGATATTCTTTTCTCTTTTAATAAATTAATAAAAAATGGGCAATGGCCTCAGCCATTGAGGGGGCCTCAGCCCCCGTCCCTTCTAATGCTGCTCACAGCATTAGAAACACCAAAAGTGAAAAAGATGGGACCTGTGATCACAAACGAACGCGGCAAACGGGAATGGCTATACATCATTGATCGTGTAGGTCAGGAACGTGCCCAGCAAGCCATAAGTGAACTAGGCAATAGAAAGGCATACCCTTTGAATGTTGCCAAAGTATTAAAACTTGATTTACCCGATGAGCAATATCTGCCAGAACTAGATGGTGTGAAGGAAAGACGATTGAAAAATGGCAAGAAATCCATTGCTGACATAAAAAATATTCTCAATCAGTAATAACACTATACATAAAGGTTTAAATGCTTTTAATTAAAGCCACCGAAGAATTTATATTAAAGGGTATTTCCTACCCTGATTTTCCATTAGTACTTGATGATGGTATGAATATTGTCCCTGAAGTACTTAAATTTTTGATCTATGAGTGCATAACCCGAGGTCGTGTTAACAGTCTGCATTCGTGGTGGGCTTTTGGGCAGGCAATGTATGACTACATGGGGTTCCTGGAAGCACAAGAATTAGAGTGGAATTCTTTTGAGTACGATGAAGAGCATTCTATTATTGCCGCTTATCGTGACTGGTCAACTAAGGATTTAAAACTAAAAGGTAACACTGTTAACTACAGGCTCAGAGTGATTATTCGATTTTATAATTATGCGTATAAAAAACAGTGGATCAATAATGTGCCTTATGATTTAGAAGAAGTGATTGTCAGTAAACCGACCGGTTTTTTTGCCCATACAGATCGCAGTGGAGGAAAAAGAATTACTCCGGATGTGATGCTCAAATCAAAGCAACCAGCGCTTCATATCTTGACCAAAGAGCAGATCCAATTATTACTGAATGCGCTGACAAATCCTTCATTACATCTGATTGTAAAAATGGGGCTTCAAACTGGCATGAGGAAGTCAGAAATCCTCACTTTTCCGATGAAATACATCCAAAACCCGGCTACCAATACCAAAAGTAAAGCCATGATACGGGTACAGTTAAACTCACAGGATATGATCATCAAAGGTAAAACTGATCGTGAAATCGACATTCCCCGAAAGCTCATGGAACAGCTCTGGCAATATGTGATCCATGAGCGACATCAAAATATTCAGAGCAACGATGCAGTCGAGCCTGACACCTTGTTTGTCAATCGCTTTGGACGGTCTTATTCAACCAAGGCTTCACTGAACAACATGTTAAATGACCTGAATCTGCCGTTTAACCTTTATCCGCATATGCTCAGACATTCTTATGCTACGCACAGTCTGTACCACATGCGAGAGAAAGGCACCAAATCAGATCCATTATTATACATTAAAGAGCGTCTGGGCCATTCATCCATCAATACCACCATTAAATACCTACATTATCTCAGTGATGTAGAGGACGATTTAATTACCTCCTATCAAGAAGAAATTGATGCCATTTCATTAGGAGTTGAAACCTTTGGCTAATAAAATATTTAACAAAAACTCTGTATATGAAGGCTCATCGCAGGCAAAAGCCAAAAGGGATAAACCTCATAACAAGCGACAAAAAACGGATAATACTCTTGTTCATTTTGATGAAAATGCTTCAGGTGTAACAAAATTTGATTTCGACCCGTATTACGGCAAACAGATTGATGAAGTAACCAGTGCTTGCCAGCAATCCGTTGAAATCATGCTTGAGGAAACTAATATTGAACATTCAACGATTTATTATTATTGCAGTGCGGGAATGGCAAACTTTTTACCCTTTTGCCAACTGATGGCCACTGGTTTGCAAAGGCCATTGCAACTGGCTGACATCGACAAATCCCTACTTGGGCAGTTTATTACTCACTTAAAAGCCAGTGACGCAGGCTATACATCTCAAAAAAATTATTACACCTATACAAAATCGGTCATCAAAAAAATGGCTCAGCTTAAATGGATAGAGGGTACAGGCCTTTATCCTAAAAACCCGTTTCCGAACTCCAATAAGCACAAAAAAGGTCAGAAAACATTATCCAAAAAAGAGCGTCATCAGGTGGTTCATGCATTAAAAGCGGAGCTTAAAATCATTCTCAATGGCACACAGTCGATGACCTCTTATGAACTGACTGTTTGTATGCTGGCCATTGCCGCCCGCAGCGGTATTAACCCTCAGCCATTGATAGAACTGCCTCTGGATTGTATACAACCTCATCCTCTAAAAAGTTCACGCTTTTTGCTGGTCAGTTACAAGCGTCGGGGTAATACCACGCACATTCAGTCACTGCGAAAGACAGAAGATATTGAATTGATGAATACCGTGATGCCCGATGTGGTGGTCATTATTGAAGCGGTTATCCGGCGTAATGAGTCTATTCGTAAAGTCTCACTGGATTATAGCAATGATGTGTTTGTGTTTGAGCATGAGGATAACAGAACCAAAGGCAGAATCACTCTGGTTTCAAAAAAAAGACTGGATTATGGTATCAAAACTTTTTCTCAAAAACATCAACTCACCAATGACATGGGACAATCCCTGCAGTTGAATATTATGCGCCTTCGTAAAACCTTTGAGAACCGCATTTTTCATCTCAGCGGTGGCGACCCCTGGGTCACAGCTAAACTGGGTGGGCATAGCCTGAAAGTTTCCAATGATCACTATCTTGAAGCCCCTGAAGACGCTGAAAAGAACTTCCGGTTTTATGGTGAAGTACGGACTCAGGAATTACTGCAATCACCTGAAATTAAGACTCTACCGGCTGAGAATACGCCTGTATCCAAATGCAGAGATCCACTGAAAGGCCACTTTGCGCCCAAGGCTGAAGGGGAATACTGCACCAACTTTTTAGCCTGTGTGCGCTGTCGCAGTTTCGTGGTCACAGGGGATGATTTATACCGTCTTTATAGTTTCTACTGGCTGGTAGTGTATGAACGCAACACAATTGGAGTAAAAAACTGGAGCAACTACTTTGCCCATGTTATTCGCATTATTGACAAGGAGATTGCCCCTAAGTTTGATGCAGTACTGGTTCAGACAGCAAGGGATAAGGCCAAAGCCAACCCGCACCCGTTCTGGAAAAATCTAAAACTGCCCCAAGGCGAAGCGGTATGAGATTGACCGAAGTAGAATTTGCAAGGCAAAAGCAGCTGAATATTAGCGCCTTGAAACCGGATGAACGCAGTCAGGTCATGGCGACCTGGTTCAAGCGGGACGATGGCAGTTATCAGGTGTTAAGTGTGGTGGGTGATAACGTGTGGAAATACCCCACCGCCCGCTTTCCATCACAGACACTAGACTGTGACAGAAAATGCCGATTTAACACTTTACCACAATGCTTTGTATCCGACATGCAAGTTCTATGGTGGGCGTATGATATCAGCAGACAGCCCAGAGGAAAGACGTTAATCCAAACGTTTAGTAACATTAAAATCTTTTTGAGCTATCTATCCGATATGCATGTTACCCGTCTGTCGCAAATCAATGCCATGCACTGTGCTAACTATGTGACGCATTGCCGTCAGTTGCCTGGTAGAAAAGGCAATAAAACACTTTCTTCAACTACGTTGACGCTGCGTTTCTTGGGTGTTGAAACCCTCTGGGAAATAACCCGTGATACGGAACATCAGTTTGCTCATCCATGGACAGACAGCTCTGCTAAGTATCTGTCAGGTGAAACAGGTCAAGGCAAAAGTAAAACACTTATTATTCCCGATGAGCAATTAAAGCTATTGATGCAGGGGTCAATGAAATGCGTTGAGCAGGCAAACAATCTATTGTCCTTGCGGGATGAGATTGGGGTACAACGAGCTCAGTTAAAGGCTCAGGGGAATTCATCAAAGTATATACCTCCAAAACTCAATCTCGCTCTGAAACAGACAGGATATAACGGAACGCTCAGTCAGTTTAACTCTGAAGTTAAAGCCATACAGACGGCCTGCATGATAGTGATACTGACCTTGTCGGGCATTCGTGTGCATGAACTGGGATATTTAAAAAACGATGCCTGGTATTTTACCGAAGATGATGAAGGTGAAAAGACTTACTGGATGAAAG
>CBDTVA010000298.1:0-4152 GCA_965363935.1 uncultured Gammaproteobacteria bacterium
TTAACTATAAGCATCTACACTATTTCTGGTCAGTGGCAAAGGAAGGAGGCGTTGCACGGGCCAGTGAACGACTTAATCTGACGCCACAGACGATCAGTGGCCAATTGACCGTGTTAGAGAATTATCTTGGGGTGGATTTATTTACCCGAGTGGGTCGCAATCTGGAACTCACCGAGACGGGGAGGCTGATATTGAGCTATGCCGATGAGATCTTCTCTTTGGGCGGTGAGCTGGAAGAAGCGATCCATCAGCTGCCAGAAGATCGTCCGCAATTGTTTCGGGTTGGCGTGGTTGATGTGGTACCCAAATCCATTACCCATCGTATTCTTAAGCCTGCTTTGCACATGCCGGAGCCGGTACGCATGATTTGCCGTGAGGCGGGTCTCGATACGCTGTTGGCAGAGTTGGCTATCCACCAACTTGATCTGGTACTGGCTGACCGTCCAATCCCTCCCACGATAAGTACACGAGGTTTTAGTCATAAACTTGGTGAGTGTTCAGTCAGTTTTTTTGCCACAGAGACGCTGCAAGAAACATTAACAGGTGATTTTCCTGGTTGTCTTAATGGTGCCCCTCTATTATTACCCAGCAAAGGAAATCAATTGCGTTCTGGTATTGACCTGTGGTTGAACAAACATCATGTTCATCCTCGAATTGTTGCCGAATTTGATGATAGTGCATTAATGAAGGCATTTGGGCAAGAAGGTGCAGGGATATTTATTGCGCCCGCTGTTATCGAGGCTGAAGTTGAATGGCAGTATCAGGTAGCAGCAATTGGCCGGGTCGATGAGGTGCAAGAACAATTTTATGCCATTACTGTTGAACGACGGGTCACGCACCCTGTCATTTCTGTAGTGATGAGTTCAGCACGTGAGTCCCTGTTTGTGGATGTATAATTATTGATACCTGAGTATGGAATGAAAATGATATGAAAAAAGAACTAAAAACGGATCCTAAAGCAAAACAGGCATCTATCATGCTTCCTGGGAAAAGAGTTTTGATCTGATCCTCACACCTTTTGAAGAATTCATTCATCGGCAGATTACCAGTGGTTTGCTGTTGATGGGCATGGCGGTACTTGCCTTGGTGTTGGCGAATGGGCCACTTGCTTCTGCTTATGAACACATTATACATACTTATATCAGTATTGGAGTGGGTGACTGGGCTTTGAAAATAACCCTGCATCACTGGATCAATGACGGATTGATGGCACTGTTTTTCTTTGTTGTTGGTCTGGAACTCAAACGTGAGTTACTCGTGGGTGAGCTGGCCAATTTGCGTAATGCAACCTTGCCGATTGCAGCGGCAATTGGTGGTATGCTGGTGTGCCTGCATTGATCTATTTTGCCATCAATCCAGAGGGTGATGCAGCACTGGGCTGGGGGGGCCAATGGCTACTGATATTGCTTTTGCCATTGGTACATTGGCTTTGCTGGCCAGTCGGGTGCCCAAAGCGCTGATCTCTTTTCTTGTTGCTCTTGCCATAGTTGATGATCTGGGCGCGGTAATGGTGATTGCAGTGTTCTATACCGACACCATTGCAATGATTCCTCTGATTATTGCCGGCGATCTGTTTGGTTTGTTGATGGTGTTTAATATAAGTGGCATTCGTAAAACCACTCCCTATTTTATAGTCGCGGTATTTTTATGGTATGCCTTACTTCAATCCGGTGTGCATGCCACTCTGGCTGGAATTCTTGGCGCCTTGTCTGTACCGGCGACACCAAAATATAATCCCAAACATTTCAGTCAACACGTTAGAGAATTGATGCAACGTTTTGATGCCAGTCATCAAACTGGGAAAAGCATTATGACCAATGATGGTTTACGTGCAGTTGTACAAACTCTTGAAAATGGTGTCCATAGTGTCGAAGCTCCTTTGCAGCGTTTGGAGCATACCTGGCACTTACCTGTAGCTTATCTGATTATCCCAATTTTTGCCCTGGCTAATGCCGGTATTGCCTTGGATTTTGGTGCATTGAGTGAAACACTGACTCATCCGGTGATGATTGGAGTGTCTCTGGGTCTGGTGTTGGGTAAGTTCATCGGTATTACGGGCTTTAGCTGGCTGGTACTGAAACTCGGTGTGGCGGAGTTGCCTAAGGATACCCGATTCACCCAGATCGCAGGTGTATCTCTACTGGCCGGGATTGGCTTTACCATGTCCATCTTTGTTGCCCAGCTTGGTTTTTCTGGACGTGATGATTTACTTTTGATGGCCAAGACAGGCATTCTTGCTGCTTCTTTAATGGCAGGAATAGCAGGTTTCATCTGGCTTTACCTGGTGAGTGAACCGGTGGCGGGCGAAGACTAAACTGGCGCAAAGATCTCGATTCGGAAATATCGAATATTAAGCGTATAATATTCGACTTTATGAAGCTTTATGAAAGTGATAGAGTGGACTCATAAAAGTAAAATCAATTGCAATGCACTATGGAGTAATTTATGTTTGCCAATATGTATCAAAAAATATCAGAAACTGTCAGGCAGTTGATAAAATTCACCAGATTTCCTGACGAACCCGTACTTATTCCGATTAAAGTACGACAGGATGAGTCCAGGCGATATCCTCCCACTAAACGCAAGTAATTATTAAATCTGAATTCTTGAGGTGGTGAATGATGAATACACAAATCAAAATGAGTGTTATGTCAGTGCTGTTTTTTATTATGACCTTGCTTCCAGTCACTTTGGTACTGGCGGTGCAGAATGATGAGAAAATACAGCATGATATTATGACACAGCTCGAAAATTCAGGCTTGCAAAAAGACATCCAGATTGATATTCATGTTGAACAACGGCTGGTGGTTCTTACAGGAAAAGTTCGGCTCTATGAGCAGAAACTGAATATTGAACGTATTGCCTGGACAACTCCGGGAGTGTTTGAAGTGGATAATGAACTACGTATAGTACCCCTACTGTCCCTTTCTGATGTGCAAATTAAAGAGAAAGTTAAAGTAATTGTGGAAGCAGATGATAATTTCCATGTTTCTCTGGTAAATATCAAGGTTGATAACGGTAAAGTATATATTAATGGAAGCTTTTTAGACTTCCGCGATCCGTCGAGGTTGAAACATAAGGTGGCCGCAATTGAAGGTGTGATTACGATCAAGATCGATGCAACCTTTCTTATTACTCCTATCAAATTGAATGAGGTAGCTCGTGGCAGTCGAGCCTCAGATTCAACTCTCAGGCTATGAATCCCATGTTTAGCGATGTCTTTACAGAAATGGCCGTACTGCTGATTCTGGCTGCTGTTATCGGTGCCATAGGTATCCGCTTACGACAACCACTGATTGTAGCTTTCATTTTTGTAGGTATTCTGGTCGGGCCATCAGTGCTCGGGTGGGTGTCGGCAAATGACCAGGTTGATCTACTGGCTAAACTGGGTATTGCACTGTTGTTGTTTGTCGTGGGTCTTAAACTTGATCTGAATATTATCCGAACCATGGGACCTGTAGCTCTGGCCGCTGGCCTGGGGCAGGTTATGTTCACTTCTATAATCGGCTATTTGATTGCAATCATGCTTGGGATGACGGTGGTGACTGCCCTCTACGTGGCGGTAGCATTGACCTTCTCAAGTACCATTATTATTGTCAAACTGCTGTCTGATAAACGTGAAGTGGATGCGCTGCATGGGCGTATTGCCATAGGCTTCCTTATTGTACAGGATCTTGTGGTGGTGTTGGTGATGATTGGCCTGACTGCATTGGGGAAAGCGGGTAATACGGTCAGTTTAGGTCAGGAGGCGCTAGACGTTTTATTGAAAGGCGGCCTGTTTATTGCCGCCATTGCTTTACTGATGCGTTATGTATTAACACCTTTACTGAACCAGTTAGCCCGTTCGCCTGAGTTACTGGTGTTATTTGCCATTGCCTGGGCTGTGGCTCTGGGTGCATTAGGTACACATCTGGGTTTTAGTAAAGAAGTGGGTGCCTTTCTTGCCGGTGTTTCACTGGCTTCCACACCTTATCGTGAAGCCATTGGTGCGCGACTGGTGAGTTTGCGGGATTTTCTACTACTGTTTTTCTTTATTGATCTGGGTGCCGGACTTGAACTGGCAACACTTGGTGCACAGGTAGTACCAGCTATTATCTTGTCGTTGTTCGTGCTCATTGGTAATCCATTGATAGTGATGACCATACTGGGTGC
>CBDTVA010000299.1:0-4135 GCA_965363935.1 uncultured Gammaproteobacteria bacterium
ATCAAGCCGCTTTGCACATACAATAAGCAAGGTGCTTCTTACTTCATGACACTGTCTGTCAGCATCACTTTATTTTCTGCTATAAAACTTTTTTGCATTATTTATTGACATCATCAAAATGATTAGCTATTGTATTAATCAAATTGATTATGTATTGAAATATAATTAATCATAATGTCGTGAGTAATGAAGCGTATAAAATCAGGAGTAATACAATGAATAATCTTAGTGCAATTAAGAACAGTCTGATTCAGCAACACACATTATTGAAAGGCATTACCGAGAAACTGGGTTTAAGGATGGGGATTAGTGAGCAAGGCTGGGTGGTCAGGGATCATCAGGATCATCTGCTTATTATGAATAGTCACCAGGTCCCAGATGAAATTGGCGCTCTGGAAGAAAAATTGAGGCGCATATTTTTTTAACAGGGTATTTGTTTTTTACCCATTTCTATCGAGAAAATTTGAACAGGATCCTTTGCCTTAGTGGTATGATGTATTATCCTGGAAAATTATTATTCGACATCATGGAGGTATCAGGATGATAAAAAATACATTGTTGTTGTTCATTACTTTACTCGCACTGGCAAGCTGTTTTGCAAATGAAACAGAAGCAGATAAGACGGAGCAAAAGAATGTCACTGAATGCACTGAGCCACGACCTGTTGTCTGTACCATGGATTACACTCCTGTCTGTGCTTTAAATAAAGACGGGGTGCTTAAAACCTATAGCAATGGATGCGGTGCCTGTTCAAACCCGGACGTTGTCTCTTATGTACCCCTGGCCTGCCCTGATAATAATTAACAGTAAATATGCGGCGTGCTAAATAATTCCACGGATGCTGAATGGCTTGAACAGTCGATTATTAGCCTGAAGGGGGTAGGTGAGAAAATGCTGGAACGTTTTTCCAGACGCTCGCTGTATACTCTCAATGATCTGCTGTTCCATCTACCGATACGATATCAGGATAAAACCAGGCTGGTTCCTATTGCCTCCCTGCGCATGGGTGAGAGTTCTCTGGTGAGTGGTGAACTGCTTCAATGCAAGACACATTTTGGCAGAGGTCCGGTTTTGACCTGTGAAATTAATGACGGCAGTGGCACCTTGAGCTTGCGTTTTTTTCACTTCAATAAGCAACAGACAACTGCCTTTGCCCGAGCTGTGGAACAGGGAAAATGGTTAAAGTGCTTTGGTGAAATCAGGCGCGGGCGTCAGTCACTGGAAATCACCCATCCGGAATATCAGATTATTGATCAACATCAGCACATTCAGCTTGATGAAAGCCTGACCCCGGTTTACCCCAGCACTGAAGGCTTGTCTCAACTGACCTTACGCAACGCCATCCGGCAGGTAACCGGGCGTCTGCAACAACAGTTGCAAACGGCTAAAGATGAAATGCTGCTGGTGCGTGATTATCTGCCACTCTCCATACGCCATGAATTACAGCTTCCTTCTCTGGCTCAGGCTCTGCTCTATTTACATGCACCGCCACAGGACTGTCCGGTTTTTGAACTGACACAAGGCAATGATCCCTATCGGCGAAGTCTGGTATTTGAGGAGCTGTTGGCTCATCAGCTCACTATGAAGCGTGCTTACCAGAAACAGTTACAATATTGTTCCTGCCCGCTTTATTCCTCACTCCATCCAGAGACAAACAATTTTAATGAGCAGGAAGAATTGCCTTTGGGTACTGTGGATCCCGCAACAGCCATTCACTACAGCGCACTGTTTCTGCGCCAGCTTCCTTTTAAACTGACCAGTGCACAGCAACGGGTTATTGATGAGATTGCCGCTGACGTCAGTAATTCACATCCCATGCAGCGTCTGGTGCAAGGCGATGTGGGATCAGGTAAAACGGTAGTTGCTGCCATGGCTGCGCTGTTTGCAATCGAGAATGGTTTTCAGGCTGCACTGATGGCTCCGACCGAGTTGCTGGCAGAACAACATCGAGATAATTTTCAGCAATGGCTGGAACCTTTAGACCTGAATATTGCTTTTCTTTGTAGGAAAAATAACGGCAAAAGCACAGCTAAACAACGCAGGGAAACTCTGCAAAAAATTGCTGATGGTGCTGCTCAAATGATTATTGGTACCCATGCATTGTTTCAGGAAGATGTTATCTTTAAACAACTGGGCTTAGTGATCATTGATGAACAGCATCGATTTGGCGTTCATCAGCGGCTGGCTCTATTACAAAAAGGAAAGAAAAATCTGCAAAAAGCGGGGGACTATTACCCCCATCAATTGATTATGACCGCAACGCCTATCCCAAGAACTCTGGCCATGACGGCCTATGCGGATCTGGATTGCTCGGTGATTGATGAGTTGCCGCCGGGCCGGACACCGGTAGAAACAGTGGTTCTGAGTGAGCAGCGACGAGATGGGGTTCTGGCACGGGTACATCAGGCCTGTCTGAATGGCAGGCAGGCTTATTGGGTCTGTACCCTGATTGAAGAATCCGAAATCCTGCAATGTCAGGCCGCTGAAAAGACCCATGCCATACTCACTGAGCAATTCCCTGATCTGGCTATTGGCCTGGTGCATGGGCGTATGAAAGCGCTAGAAAAACAAGATGTCATGCAATTGTTTAAGCAAGGAGAAGTGGCACTGCTGGTGGCAACTACCGTGATTGAAGTTGGTGTTGACGTGTCCAATGCCAGTTTAATGATCATTGAAAATGCCGAACGTCTGGGACTTTCGCAATTGCATCAGCTCAGAGGCAGGGTTGGGCGCGGCAGTCAGTCCAGCGTCTGTGTGCTGATGTATGGAAATCCCCTGTCGAAAAACGCTAAAGCACGTTTGCTGACCTTACGGGAAACAAATGACGGTTTTGAAGTAGCCCGTAAAGACCTGTCACTTAGAGGTCCCGGGGAATTGCTGGGTACCAGGCAAACAGGGCTGGCAGAAATGAAAATCGCAGACATTATCAGAGATCAAAATCTGATCCCACAGGTAAATACCATTGCTCAAAGGCTGATCAATGACTATCCTGAATCAGTGGAACCAATAATCAATCGCTGGATTGGGCAAAATGTGGAATATCAAAATGTCTAGTAAATTCTTTATGAAATACGGCAGGAGCTATAACAGTCCGGCCCGGACAAAGTGGAGAAGCGGCTTAACGAAACCAATATCGGGTTTTGTTCTACTGCTGATTTTCAGCCAAGCTGTGCAGGCACAAATTTATAAATGTGAAAATGATGCAGGAGAGATAAATTTTTCTGATGAACCCTGTGCAAAAAATGAAGCTTCAACTCGACTAAAGTGGCTTAAAAATACACCTGCAAGTAAAAAAAAGCATACATCCCCTAATCGTGGCAGTTCGTCCCGGGCAAAACAGACGGCCAAAAAAGCCAGAAAAAACAATCAAGCCTATGTTCTTTTATCTCTGTTGACTACCACCCAACTGGAACTGGAAACAGCAACTGTGCGTAGCAGTCTGGATGAAAATATCACTGACGCACCTGAATTATTGCTCCCGGATGGCATTACCATCGATTTATTAAAAGTAGACAAAATATTGCTTTCACCTGCACGGGGTAAAGGAGGCTTGCAGGTGCAATTTATTATGGCTGACGGCTATGAAGAAATAAAAATTATTAACCAGCCCTATCCAGTGATTAGCGGAGAAGCAAAAATCGGGCGTTTTAGCAAATCACTTGCAGACATCAAACGTATCGAATTTTTCAACTCGAAAAAACTGCTCAAGCTACGAGGCGATAAGCGTGCTCATAAAAAAAACACGAGTGGTAAAAAAACCATCGAATCCAGAGGCAAAGCTGAAGAGACTCCTGTCATTGAACTGGATCTGTCTCATGAAGTCATGGCGGGTAAAAAATCAACAGGGCAGATCACAGCACCTGTAAAGGCGTATGATGGGCAAAGTGAAATAAATAGAGCGAAACCTGCTGTAAAAGTTGTTGCTGATAAAAATTTGCAGGTTAAGAAACTGAGTCCGGAGGATCGTCAGAAGGCAAAGAAAAACACAGGCACAAAAAAACTATCCGCCAGCACTGCGGCTAAAGCGCAGGTCAATTTTGTTAATGATACGAAAAGCTGGTTGCTGAAATCTTCTCTTGGCAGCTCACGGAGCAGTCAAAAAGCCGATGGTCAGCGCTTTATACTGAATAATCGC
>CBDTVA010000300.1:0-4135 GCA_965363935.1 uncultured Gammaproteobacteria bacterium
ACTGTTATCTGAAGTTATCAAACAGGCCGTACTGGAAAGTAAAACAAACAATGGTCATAACAAAACCGGCGGAGGCTTTCTTAAAAATTTATTTTCGGGCGGGAAAGAGCCTTTAGCGGGAAAAGAGCCATCAGCGGGAAAAGAGCCATCAGCGGGAATAGAGCCATCAGCTGGAATAGAGCCATCAGCGGGAAAAGAGCCTTTAGCAGAAAACCCTGAAGCCAGCCAGGACAGTTCCACCCTGCAAGCTTTAGTTAATGAGACAGGAGAAGATCAAGATGACACACTCAATCAGGTACAGCTAACCAGTGTTGTTGCTACTGTACAAAATGTCCTGGAAACCATTATTGACGGCCTTGATATCAGTGAAGATGTCAAAGAACAATTAAAGAACAAAGTTTTTAAAGTCAAACCGAGCAAAGAAATTCATGTTCTTCTGGATGATTTGAAAGACATTCTAGACGGCTCTGGAATTATTGAGCAGCATAGAAATGATAGCAGGGCTAATGAGAACCCGGATGGTATTGCAGAGCATCAAGACTTATTAATCAGTCTGATTGAGTTTCTACCACTTGACGAATCGGTAAAAGAACAGGCAGAGCAACTTAAAGACAGCTTTTCCCATGGTGTCAGTACAGATCAATTACCTCAGGCACTAAAATCCATTGCTGATTTGATCAGCATGATGCGCACTAGTGTACAGCAGGAACAAAAAGAGTTTGAACTGTTTTTAAAGAACCTGACCGGACGACTTAAAGAGTTGGATCAATACCTGCAAAGCAACTTTCAGGAACACCAGCAATCTTATCAAAGTGGTGTTGATTTAGATATTGCGGTAAAAGATCAGGTCAGGGAAATAGGTGATTCGGTTGCCTTAATTAATAATCTAGACGAGGTGGAAAGCGCTGTACAGACACATCTGGACCAGATTGTTGCACATATAGACTTGCACCGAACACAGGAAGATGAACGGGTTGCACGTATTGAAGCTCAAAACAATGAACTTTCAGAACAACTAAAGCATCTGGAATCTGAAAGCGGACAATTACGTCGTCAGGTCATAGACTCTCAAAACAGGGCACTGGTTGATCCACTGACTCAACTGCCCAATCGTCTGGCCTATGATCAGCGACTTAAGCAGGAGTATGCGCGTTGGAAGCGCTATAATTCGACTTTGCTGATTATGGTGTGGGATATTGATTTTTTCAAACAGGTCAATGATACCTATGGACATCAGGCTGGCGACAAGGTTTTGAAAGTAGTGGCCAGCCTGCTCAACAAAAATCTTCGTGAAACCGATTTTATTTCCCGCTTTGGCGGTGAAGAATTTGTCAGTCTCATGCCCGAAACGACGCTGGGTGGAGGTTATAAAGTCGCAGAAAAAATACGTGAATCAGTAGAAAAACTGGAGTTTCACTATCGTGGCAATAATGTCAAAGTCACCATTTCCTGCGGGATCAGCCTGTTTATGGAAAACGATACCGCTGAAAGAGCTTTTTCCCGGGCTGACAAGGCACTTTACCAGGCTAAGGAACAGGGCAGAAATCGTTGTGTTATTGCTAAAGAGCCCTCAGCTTGATAAAGAGCCTTCAGCGTGATAAATAAAGAGCCTTCAGCGTGATAAATAAGGAGCCCTCAGCTATTATATCAGCTTGATAAAGAGCCTTCAGCTTTATAAATGGCTCTGAGCTTGAATGAAAAGGAACTTTTTTGATAGAACTTATCCTCGGCGGCGCCCGTTCTGGAAAAAGCCGTCTGGCAGAATCCAGAATTCAGTTGATGAGTCCTAAGAATAACGGAAAAAAAATTATCTATGTAGCGACGGCAACTGCACAGGATAATGAAATGTCTGAGCGTATACAGCAGCATCAGAAAAGACGTCCAGAACACTGGCAGCTGATTGAAGAACCGATATATCTGGCCAATGTACTGGCAACCCATAATCAAGCCGGTAATGTTTTATTAATCGAATGTCTGACTTTGTGGCTCAGTAATTTACTTTGTCAAGATGAGCCCTCGATCTTTACCCTGGAAAGACAAAATTTTATCGAGCAAATACAACTATCACGCGCGGATATTATTCTGGTCAGTAATGAAACGGGACTGGGGGTGGTACCAATGGGCGAACTCAGCAGGCGCTATGTCGATGAGGCCGGCTGGTTGCACCAGGAACTGGCACAAATCAGTGATCGTGTGACTCTGGTTATTGCAGGCCTGGAATATAGCCTGAAAGCTCCCCCTGCTTTTTTGCAGGAAACAGTATAGAAGAGACAAAAAATGACTGAGTGGTTACACAAGCCAATTGAATCAGCCCATCGGGAAGATATTCAACGAGCTCAGGATTGGCAAAATCAATTAACCAAACCACAAGGTTCTCTGGGTGATCTGGAAACAATTGCAGTTAAAATTGCTGCTTTGCAAAAAACACTTAATCCTTCTGTTAATCAAGCACAGATAATTATCTATGCGGCTGATCATGGCGTGGCCCGGGAAAACGTCTCAGCATTTCCCCAGGCGGTCAGCGCAGAAATGGTAAAAAATTTTTCATCCGGCGGTGCAGCTATCTGCGTTTTATCGCGTCAGCATCAATTACCCTTACAAATCGTTAATCTGGGTCTGGTTTCAGAGTTGCCGAGATTGGACTCTGTTGAGCAGCAAATTATTGCCCCTGGAACACAAAATTTTTTGCGACAACGGGCCATGACTACGGCACAACTGGAACAGGCCTTTAGCATTGCAAAAGATAAAGTGGATCAGGCTGCCGCCAGTGGCTGTGAATTATTGATTGCTGGGGAAATGGGTATTGCGAATACCAGCAGTGCAACGGCGCTGGTCTGTGCTTTGATGTCTCTTAACCCGGAAAAAATGACAGGCCTGGGTACTGGTCTTGATGAAATAGGTGTCAGGCAAAAAATACAGGTTATTCAAAACGCACTGGATAAACATCAGGATAACTTAAATACACCTGTGGACGTTTTAATCGCATTGGGTGGTTTTGAAATCGCAGCACTAATAGCTACCTATATTCGCTGTGCTCAGAAAGGTATCATAGCTGTTATTGATGGCTATATTTGTAGTGTGGCGGCACTGTTTGCTATACAAATTAATCCACAATGCAAAACCTGGCTTATTTTTTCACATCAATCAGCTGAACGCGGGCATAAAATAGTTCTGGAACTATTAGAAGTCAAGCCGCTTTTACAGCTTGATATGCGTCTTGGGGAAGCCAGTGGTGCGGCTCTGGTTTATCCTCTGATCCGCTCGGCCTGTCTGTTGCATAGTGAAATGGCCAGTTTTACCAGTGCCTCAGTGAGTGAAAAGCTGACTCAGGATTCTCTAATGACTGAAGGCTCTTTACCCGCTGAAGGCTCTCTGCCTGCTGAAAGCTCCTTACCCGCTGAAGGCTCTTGATTTCTCCATGGCTCAACTCAAGACTCAGCAATTTTCGACTGTTATCTTATTACGCCATGGTCAGCCGCAAGGAGGTCAGGTTTTTCGAGGTGCTACAGATGATGTGTTAACAGAGCAGGGCTGGAAACAAATGGCAAATGCAGTATCTGGACTGACTGATATTGAACTCATAATGACTTCACCCTTGCGACGCTGCTGTGAATTTGCGGTAAAACTGGCAGACCAACGGGCATTGCCATTACAGCAATTAGAAGCCCTGAAGGAAATTGATTTTGGTCAATGGGAAGGTAAATCCGCGCAACAGATTGAGTCTGAATCAAGTGCAGAACTGCACCGGTTCTGGCAAAATCCAATTGAAAATACACCACCTGCTGGAGAACCATTGCTTGAATTTCAACAACGGGTTATTGACTGTTGGCACGAACTGATAATGGGCAATAGAGGTAAAAATTGTTTAATCATCAGCCATGGGGGTGTACAAAAGGTGATTCTTTCCGAGGTTCTAAAAATGCCAGTCCAGGCTATGCATAATATAGAAGTACCCTATGCCTGCAGTTCCATGATTCATGTGTATTACTCTGCTACAGAGTATTTAACCACACTAAAATCTCATGGTTAGTTTTATAGCAGTCTGCCGAGAAACCTTCTGCCTATGCCTGGGTGGCAATATGTTGCGATTTTAAGGTGCGAGAATGGATTTTGATCAGATTTTATCCTTTGATTT
>CBDTVA010000301.1:0-4134 GCA_965363935.1 uncultured Gammaproteobacteria bacterium
CGTCTTGATAGAATGGCAATTGAAAACTGATAAATGCAAATTAATTTTTGCGGATGCCCTTAGCTCAGGGTGATATTGTTCTGCTCAGGGTTATGCCGGGCTTATGCCGCTATGTCTTAGTAAAGCATCAATTTGAGGTTTGCGCCCCCTGAAGCGTACAAAGAGAGTCATCGGTTGCTCAACGCCACCCATTTCCAGAATATTGTGTAAAAATTCTTCACCGGTCTGGCGATCAAAAATACCTTTCTCCTCAAACAGGGAAAATGCATCTGCTGACAACACTTCAGCCCACTTATAACTATAATAACCTGCCGCATAACCTCCGGCAAAAATATGTGAAAAAGCGTGTTGAAAACGATTCATTGCAGGTGGTATAAACACCGCGACCTTTTGCCTGATCTCATCCAGTATGTGCTGTACCTGATGTGTGCCATTACGCTTATAATGAATATGCAGATTGAAATCAAATAAGGCAAATTCCAGTTGTCTGAGCATTTGCATACCGGACTGAAAATTTTTTGCCGCCTGCATTTTAACAAAGATTTCATCCGGTAACTCTTCACCCGTCTGATAATGCCGGGCTATCAGTGTCAGTGAGTCTTTTTCCCAGCACCAGTTTTCCATAAACTGACTGGGCAATTCTACAGCATCCCAGGCAACGCCGTTAATACCGGAAACACCGGCATAATCAACCTGGGTCAGCATGTGATGCAAACCATGACCAAACTCATGAAACAGGGTAATCACTTCATCATGAGTAAACAAGGCAGGCTCAGCGCCAATGGGTGGCGTCAGATTACAGGTCAGATAGGCCACCGGTATTTGCACCAGGCCATTTTGAGCGTGACGGACCATACATTCATCCATCCAGGCGCCGCCTCGTTTGTGAGGCCGGGCATAAAGATCAAGGTAGAATTGACCACGCAAATTACCCCGGGCATCTTTAATTTCATAGAATCGAACATCCGGGTGCCAGGTTTCCACACCGGCAACGACTGTGATATCAATGCCATAAAGTTTGTTAACAATGGCAAACAGGCCATTGATCACCTGATGTTCCGGAAAATAGGGCTTTAAAGCTTCCTGTGACAGATCATATTGATGCTGACGGAGTTTTTCCGCCGCATAGTTGAGATCCCATGCCTGCAGTGTTTCAATTCCCAGCTGTTCCCGGGCAAACTGTCTCAGTTCTGTAAGGTCTTTTTCAGCCACTGATTTTGATTTGTTGGCTAATTGTTGTAAAAAATTAATCACTTCATCTGTTGTATCGGCCATTTTGGTGGCCAGGGAATACTCGGCATAATTGTTGAAACCCAGTATTTGCGCCAATTCCTGGCGCAGATCCATAATGTTTTCCATGGCCCCGGTATTGTCCCATGTACCGGCGTTAGGTCCCTGACCGGATGCTCTGGTGGTGAAGGCGGTATAAAATTTCTCCCGCAAATCACGTCGATCGGCATGGGTCATAATGGCAAAATAACTGGGAAATTCCAGATTAAACAGCCAGCCTGGTGCGGATTCCCTTTCTGCTGTTTGTTTTGCCATGGCCAGTGCCGAGTCCGGCAGTCCCGCCAGTTGTGATTCATCACTGATCGTTTCACTCCAACCATTGGTGGCATCCAGCACATTATTTTCATAACTGGATTGTAATTTGGACAATTGTTGTCTGATTTCCTTATAGCGCTTTTTTTTGTCCTCATCCAGATCAATTCCATAGAGATGAAAGTCGCGCAATTTATTGTCAATAATTTTTTGCTGCGCCGGAGTCAGTGACTGGTATTGCTCATCTTCAGCAAGAGCTTTTATGGCTTCATATAGGGCATAATTCTGTCCCACTTCAGTATGATAGTCACTGAGCAGAGGCAGGCAATGTTCATGGGCCGCTCGCAATTGCTCAGAGTTTTTCACCGAATTCAGATGACTCACGGGCGACCAGGCACGATTCAGTCGATCATCCATATCCTGCATAGGTTGCAGCAGGTTTCCCCAGCTAAAGGTTTTTTTGCTGTCGGACAGCAGCTCAGCCAGCTTAGTGCGGTTTTCTGCCAGTAAATGTTCAATTGCGGGTATGACATGCTCTACCGTAATCCGGCCAAAACGTGGCAGACCGTTAAAATCAAGTAAGGGGTTGTTCATGGGATATTCAACGATACTCATAGCTTAAACATGCTTTTACTATACTGAATCTGTCGGAATTTATACAGAGGGTTTTTTGCTTATTTTTATCCTGCTGTAATTCCAGTACCTGTAGAAGCACCTCTTGCGCTACTTTCCTGATATATTATCTGTGAGCCAGTCCGGTAAGCTGGAGGCGTAAAGAATAGTGAATAAACCGGTCTTGATTGACCGGTTGTGGTGCTGTATGAGTTCTCATATGCGGGGTTTTGACGAGTTGAAACGCTCTATCTGCGTTTGCGGACCTTTTTCTGGTCTTCAAAATTGACCTTTAATGTCTTACCGTTGTAGGTTTTGCCGTTTAGTCCCGTAATTGCCGCACGGGCCTCATGGCCTTCCATTTCGATAAAGCCAAAACCTTTACACTGATTAGTAAAGATATCGGTAGCCAGTTTCAGGGAGCGCACCTTACCATATTGAGAAAACAACTCGATAAGCTCCTTATCTTTAGTGCTGGCTGGCAGGTTGCCGACAAAGAGTTTTTTCATGGATGTGTTCCTTTTGGCTAATATATTGTGTTGGTGATGAGCAAGTAAACTCACGGCACCATAAAGTCGCTGCTCTTTGCAGCACAAGGCCATAACCCTGCTCCAGCGAGCAGGGTTATGGTTGCAGGCAATTAAACCTGCGGCTGAACCTGCGTAGCCTGCAAACCTTTAGGGCCTTTTTCGACCTCATAGCTGACAGTTTGACCTTCGGATAGAGTCTTAAAGCCGTCACCAACAATCGCGCTGAAGTGAACAAAGACGTCATCACCACCATCCTGTGGAGAAATGAAGCCAAAACCTTTTGATTCGTTAAACCATTTAATGGTACCCATACTCATAATTAAATCCTCGAATTTCAATTTAAACTACGTGTTCGCGTGCAGATGACGCAGAGAAGGGTTCAGAGATGTGCCGAGAAGGGGGTGTTCGGGGTGTTCTAAGAAAGCCAGCTTGAGCCAATGCAAGCAAAAGCACTATAACCTATTGACGGGATAAAATCCCGTATTATTTTCATTTAAGTTAAATAAACGCCTGCAAGGCATAGTCATAGATGCTATCACAGCATTCAGCAAAGAATAGTCTGCGAATTCAAAACCATGGATCTTGCAGGTTCAAAGCATTAAATTTTAGATTCACTTATACTTAGGGCAGCCTTAAAAAATAATTCACATTTCTAAGTTTCCACTTACTCATTCTATCTGCGTTGCTGGTCAGTTAAATAGTTGACTATTCGCCTTCCTCGCGCCTTGATAGAAAGGCCATTGAAAACTGATAAATGCAAATTAATTTTTGCGGATGCCCTTAATTGTTTAAATCAAACACGATAAACTGGAGCGCAACGAGTGGAATATGGGCAAATCCTCCTGTTAATGATAGTCGGCATTTTTGCCGGGTGGCTAAATGTTATGGCCGGTGGTGGTTCCTTATTGACCGTGCCTGTTATGTTGTTTATGGACATTCCGGCACCTGTGGCTAATGGAACCAATCGAATCGCAATCCTGGCACAGAACATTACCGCTGTTTACGCTTTTTTTCGTAAAGGCTTCTCCGATATCAAGCTCAGCCTCAGTTTGTCTATGACAGCTTCTGTGGGTGCTGTCGGGGGTGCCTTACTGGGCGTAAAACTTGAGGGGGTCTGGTTTAATCGAATCCTCGCGGCGGTAATGATTGTAGTGATAATCCTTATGGCCAGCGGTAAAAAAATTAGTCAGGATTTTACTTACAGCCAAAAGCCAAAAAACATTCTGCTGGGGCATATTTTTATGATTGGCGCCGGTTTCTGGGGCGGCTTGATTCAAATAGGTGTGGGCTTTATCCTTATGCCTATACTGCATAAGGTCATGGGATTTGACCTTGTTCGAGTTAATATGTATAAGGTCTTTATCGTACTCAGTTATACTATAGTGGCTTTGTTTATTTTTGCCTCACAGCTACAATTAATGTGGTGGGCAGGACTGGGACTGGCTCTGGG
>CBDTVA010000302.1:0-4116 GCA_965363935.1 uncultured Gammaproteobacteria bacterium
TTTGCTAATGGGTAAACACCCTCAATTATTCGCTTAAGCTCAACCTGGCGCGCAATATGATCCCCGTGTTCAAGCAAATCAGCAAGGTTCTGAAGATGCTTTTGTAAAATCGAATGCTCAATAGTAGAAAAGTTTTCTTTGTTTTGATTATCAGACGGTAATCTTTCCATATGAGGAAGTGGGACTTTTGGCTCTGTGAATAGCTTATCGATGGCCCTGAACAATCCCTGCCTGGTGATGGGTTTTTTTACAAACTTGTCAATCCTGATATTATGGTACTCATCCAGATATCGGGACTGTCCAAAAGGAATCAATACGATGGTTTTAGTCTGCAGGGAACAATTTTCGATTGCTTTAATCAATCGTTTATTTTTTCTTTCCAGCACTTCCCAGTCAACAATTAACAACTCATAGGTCTGCTGACATTCCTTATACTGCTTAAAAGCATTCTTTGACTCAGAAGAAGTGTGAAGGAAATCAGCTTTAAACTGAAAATCGTTCAGTATTGGCTCAATGGCCTCATAAACGGATTTGTCACTCAAGTCCACAACTAATGTTCGCCATGGACTTCCTTTGTCAGGCAAACAACACTGTGAAATTGATTGATTGGTTTGCAGCCCGAAACAGGCATCAAAAATAAAATGGCTGCCTTGCCCTGGATGGCTGGAAACTGAAATGCTACCCTGCATCAGGTTAACAAGCTGTTTACATAAGCTCAATCCTATTCCCGCTCCGTTGTATTTCCTGCTGGGAGTGCTATCCGTTTGATAAAACGTTTTGAAAATATCCTTTATTCTTACTTCGGAAATGCCAATTCCAGAGTCCTGAACTGAAAACTCAAGGCAAATTTTTTGATCAATACTGGATACACGTTCCACTGAAAGATTAATCTCGCCGCTTTCAGAGAATTTGATGGCATTTTCCAGTAAATGGCCCAATACCTGTTGCAGCTTATATGAGTCTCCAATTAAAGCATAAGGCAGATGAGCAGGGATAATAAGATTCAAATCAATTTTTTTTATGGCTGCAGCTCTTACATAATGTGCAATCAATGCTTCAAAAACATCATGTAAATTAAAATCCTGCTGTTCTAATATCAACTGATGCGTATCCAGCCGGGTCAGAGTCAGTGCATCTCCTGCGAATTTTTTTAATTGCTGACAGGATAGCTGGGCCTGTTCTAAATATTCCCTGAGCTTAGATGAGAGGGTCATATCCAGGGATAATTCTAACAGTCCCAGAATCGAATTCAGAGGGGTTAAAAGTTCGTGATTAAAATTGGCTATAAAATTTTCATAATCGTCAGACAAACTATGATTGTTTGAGTTTTGTGTCTTGTAAGCCGTAAGCTCTGTTTCCAGATACATTATCTTTTTTTCCAGTAATCGTATCTGATCCTGTTGTGTTTTTTCAGTCAATCGGGCCATTTTTTTCTTCGTATTTCGCTTTGATCTGCAAAATTTCCGGCATCATTTTTAAAAATGAGGAAATCAGTTTGGGTTCGAAATGTTTTCCAGACTCCGACTGCAGCAGATTAAGGGTTTCTTCCACAGCCCAGGCCTTCTTATAAGGACGCTCCGAGGTCAAGGCATCGAAAACATCAGCGACTGCGACAATTCTGGCATAAAGGTGGATTTGTTCGCCCTTTAATCCAGCAGGATAACCGCAACCATTCCATTTTTCATGATGGCTGAGGGCAATGGTTTTTGCCGCTGACAGTAGCTCCGAATCATCGAGGCGTATAATATCCGCCCCCATTTGTGGATGTTGTTGCATAATCTCCCATTCCGAAGCTGTCAGCTTTCCGGGTTTGAGTAATATGTTGTCTGGAATACCAATTTTTCCGACATCATGCATGGGCGCAGCATTTAATATTAACTCGCCTTCCTCTTTGCTAAGGCCTATGGCTAATGCCAGTATCTGTGAGTAGTTACTCATTCTTATTATATGCAGACCGGTTTCATTGTCTTTGAATTCTGCTGCACGCCCCAGGCGTTGAATCACCTGCAAACGGGTATCCTGCAATTCTTTAGTGCGAATATTAACCTTTTCTTCCAAGGCCTGGTTTTGATCGTATAAGGCCAGTTGCGTCTTAATCCGCATACGCAAAACGGGAGGGCTGAGTGGTTTGGTAATATAGTCTACCGCACCCAGCTCAAGTCCTTTTATTTCATCCTGAACAGTAATCTTCGCAGTCAGAAAAATAACCGGGATATTTTTTGTCAGAGGCTGACTTTTAAGTCTTGTGCAGACTTCAAATCCGTCCATTTCCGGCATCATAATATCCAGAAGAACCAGATCGGGTTTCTGTACCATGCGTTTTAGAGCATCCTGGCCATTTTTCGCAAAGATGATATGATAATCGTTTTGTAATACTTCTCTTAGCAGCATTAAATTTGCCGGTTCATCATCAACCGCAAGAATTTTATGTTTACGTATTGCGCCGTTATTCATTGTCATGATCTCTATTCAGAGAATCATTCCCCTGACCCGATGTTCCTGCTGAATCAGCGGATGGATTATTTATTAATGTCCCCGATTTTTTAGTCACCACCCAACTATTGCTCTCACCGTTAGCTGTTTGGCTGTCAGCAGAAACAGTTTTATTGGTTATAGTCAGACCTGAAGCTATTGTATTTGACGGTTGTGTACCAGACGACGGGTGAATGTTCAGATGTTCAGTTTGCCATTTGTGATTTTGCCTGAGAATGGCATCGCTGAGCTGTGCTACAGAGAGCTGGCCATAATTTTCCGGTAATAGCTTAGCACCCAAAGAGACATTAAGCTCACCACTGGCATCCTGAAATTCGGCATAGGCTTTATGCTTGAGGACCATATAAAGCACTGCATCTGCCTCACGTCGAATTAATTCCAGTTCAGACAATTCAGCGGCCTGACGGCCCGCACTGGCATGTTGATAAAGCCTCTTGCTGACATCGTCCAGGTTAGAGGCAATAGTAAAACCGTCATGGGCTTGAAAAAAGCGTCGATAAGCAATATGAACCTGGGTAAGAACCGTCATATTGAGCGCCAGACTTTTTAGCTCGTGAAGATCTTCTTTGCTTCTTAGCAGTTCTATTTTTTCCGGTGCTGTAAACAGGTTTAATATATTCCAGGTCAGTTTTACACCTGCTTCAGCCCAGGAATTATTAATATAGGCCTCACCACTGTTATATTTTGCGGCGGTGTTAAATTCCAGGCCGGGTAACAGCCGCAGAATAGCTTTACGGGTTTCATCAGCCTGTATACGGCGCTGGTAATCCGTTTCCATCAGTTCGGGTCTGTTGAGTAGAGCATAGCGTTCCAGATCTTTAACGGGAGGAAGTTGAAGTCTTTCAACATCAAGATCCTGTGAGGGCATCAGCAACTTAAAGTGACTGCCGGGGTTAATATTGACAAGAGTTGCAAGGTTGACTTTGGCCTCTGATAATTCTTTCTGTATTTGTTTTAGTCGGTTTAGAATTTCCAGCAGGTTTTTTTGAAAATCCAGAAGTTGTATCGGAGGTTGTAAACGCTTATTCTCTGCTTCCCGGGAATTTTTTAAAGCAATCAGTATCTTTTCCTGCAACGGAGCAATGGACTCGGACAATTTTTCTGCTGCAATACTGCGCCAGAAGGAGCGTCTGGTTTCTTTAATAATCTTATACGCCGCCATGCGTCGTTTTTCTTTGGCGATTAAAATCTGGTTGCTGTTTTGTCTGGCCTGTATGTAACTGATACCAAAATCCAGGACATTCCAGGCCATGGCAAGGCTGGCTGTTGTCTGGTGAAGATCCTGATCGAATTTGGGTTTTCGGTTACGGTCTACATAGTCCGAATCCGCAGTGAGGCTGGGTAATTGCTGGTAGGTGGACAATTTGCCAAGCTGATTGGCAATGGCAATATCCATCACCTTTACCTGCTGGCTGATATTGTATTTCACTGCACGAGCAGTAGCTTCCTCGATGCTCAGAGCTTTGTCAAATGATATTCCTGCAGGAAAAAGTCGTTCCAGATCAGTTTTTAACTGTTCTCTGCGTTCATGTTCATCTATCGGCATTGGAGTTATACTACAAGCTGATAAAAATAAAGCAGGCACGAATATTAAGATAAAACATTTGGCAAAGAAACAAGCCA
>CBDTVA010000303.1:0-4111 GCA_965363935.1 uncultured Gammaproteobacteria bacterium
AAGCATCCAGTTCATCCTGAGATAATTTCTGAACACGCTTACGCATCTTCCTGGGCTGGCTCGCCGGGGAACCAATGTCATGATAGAGGTACAGCATATTTTTGGTGTAAGCACTCCATTGTCCGGCTATACGTGGCACTTCATCATCCTGAGTAACACCATTGTTTTCATGGCAGGTTTCACATTTATCTTTATGAATTTTAGCCGCATCATCCATGCCGACTTTACTAGTTTTTTCAGAACTGGAAACCCATTTTTGACTGGCCATATGTGTAGAAATGGCTTTGATTTCAAGGTCTGAATAGCCGCGCATAATGCGCCCCATAATGGTCGAGTCACGCTCACCGGTTTTAAATTGTGTTAATACCGCCTCCAGATAACGTTTATCATAGCCGCCAACAATTGGCATAGCGTCCCCCGCACTGGCACCATTAGTACCATGACACCCGGCACAGGTATTTGCCAGCATGCCTGCACTGCGCGGTCCAGAAGCAAGCACTGTACTACTTAATAGAACTCCGGCAACTACGGCCGTAAGCCCAATTTTTTTTATTCTCATTTGGAAATCTCCTTGAGCATCCATCTGAACAAAGGCACTTTATTTTGATGGATGAATCAGCTCGGAAAAGAAAAGTGTCTGGCACTCAGGTTCGTAAAACTAATGCGCCATATAAGAAGATTTAGCTGTCGCTGTTTCCATCGATTTCAGTTTTTTCTCAATTTTCTGCATTACCTTGCCCACTTCTGCTTTTTTAGACGGATCTATTCGACTCGCCTCATTAAATGACGCTTTAGCATGGTTATATAGCCCCATGTGCATATATGATATCGCCATGCCAACAAAGGCCAGTGCATTATTTTGATCAATACTGATGGTTTTTTGATAGCTTTTTACACTATCGGAATACCGATTGTTCAGCATTTGAGTCCTTGCCAGTTTAAACCAGGACTCAGAAGAATCCGGATTTTCCTGAACCGCCTTCTCAAAATAACCCAGAGCATCTTTAATATTACCGTCAGCATAAAGCTTATCCCCTTCTTGAAGAGAATTAATTGCATTCGAAGATGCCAGACATAAAGAAGAAAGCAGCGAAAAAACAATCACAAATACTATTCGATTTAACATTTTAAAATCAACCTATGACTTTTCTTACATTGATACTTATTTTTCAGGTAGCACCTGTTTTAAACAAACTTGCAGTGTTCGCATAAAACAGGTATCTCAGTTCTGTTTCAGTACTCACTATCTCTGCATCAGAGTATTTCAGTACCAGAAGAGAGCTCAAGAACTACTTCATTGAGCCTTTACCATAGCGCTCTTCAAATCCCTTACGAACTTGCTCAAGCGCTTCTAGACTCATACCTTCAAAATACCACCTGTGACCTTCAATCGGTTTGAAGTGTTTTGTCAGCAGTTCTTCAGCATATTTTTCATTACCATCCTTATGACGGACAGTGTCTTTTAATTCCGGGATAAACTCAAAGTAAGTATGTTTAGCCACCTCATAGAAACCGTGCCACCAGGCATAATCAGGCCCCATCATAGCAGCACCGTGACGCGCTACACGGCCTTCATGATGCCAGATTTCCCACCATATCCACTCAATTTCATCATCAAATGGACTCTTGGTGATATAACCACCTTTCTTCAGGTCACCCATGATTGCAGCTATTGGCTTGGCAAATTTATCGTTATACAAATCCACCGCATTATCAAACTGGGAATAGTGTCCTTTAATCACGCTATCTGTATGACAGGCAGTACAGACTGATTGCATTTTTGCACGACGATCTTTCCAGGTCAGCACATCAACTACTTTGGCACCTTTGGCTTTCTCAGGTGAGCTGCCAATTTCGGGCAACTTGGCATCAGCTCCAGGCACATCATATTCCTGACCATTATCCAGACGAATCAGGTTGATTTTCTTGGAAATTGGAGAACGCAGATTCCAGGAAATACGGTCACCGACATTATGGGTTTTGCCTTCTTTACCGCCAGCACTCATATGACAGGTTGCACAGGTTGGTGCCGCATTATAATCTATGCCTGCTTCCCATTTATCGGATTCAAGATTCATCTCGTCAACGAATGCTCTGTAAGTAATACCGTGCTTGGATTCGTTATAGACTTCTAACTGAGGATGATCAGGGCCAATGTGACATTTACCACAGGTATCTGGCGTACGTGCCTGAGCTTTGGAGAAACGGTGACGACCATGGCAGGCAGTACAGGAGCCTTCACTACCATCTGGATTGAGTCGGCCAATACCGGTATTGGGCCAGGTATCACCTGTTGGTTTACCGTCTTTATCAATTTTAACTTCACCGCCATGACATTGCAGACAACCAACGACAACGGCCGCAGGTCCGCCAACCACTTCACCCAGCAGGTTATCCAGGGAAGCCAGAATTCTTCCGGCATGGGCATGGTGAGAACCGTCCATTTCTTCAAATTCTGTCTTGTGGCAGGTGGAGCAGTCTTTGGGAGATACGATAGTGGCGATCATTTGCCCTTCGTGTTCGTAGGCATCAATATCACCTTTATCGGCTGCGTGACAGTCCAGACAGTTGACGCCGCTTTGTCCATGCTGACTTTGATTCCACTGCATGGTAAGTCCAGGTGATTCCTGCCAGTGACATTCCACGCATTCTTTACCTTTCGGACTACCCCAGTCTTTACCTATTTCACCTTTTGGTCTGGCCGCTTCCACCAGTGCCACCTGAGCAAGAAGCGCCCCTCCGGCAATCAGGCAGGCAAATAGTTTTTGCCAACGATTTTTTTTTGCACCCATCACTAAACCCCTTAAAATCCAGGAAAAAAATAACACGACAACCACACGTGGAACTCACTATGAATTGTCGTTCCTCTAGGAGCCTGTCCGTCGGACAGGCTCCCTAGTACCCTACGTTATAAAAAACAGTTTGTTAATAAATCAGTTCCATAATTTCCAGAGACAAAAATGCACCTGCCATGCCAGTAATAAAATTCCTGCACATCCGTGATGCATATTATTTTAGAAATAAGGAAGTATAGCCAATCAGAATTAGCGTTAGTTATAATTATTGTATTTTCTGTATCAGGAAGATTTTATATTTATCCGTTCTAAAGACAGATTTAATATTTTTGTGTTGTTCTGTTTGTGTTGTTCTGTTTTATTATTTTGCATGACAGATTCAACGTTTCATTGATTCTGTCAAAAAAGAAATGCTCTGTCAAAGAAAATTAAACAAAAAGCATTATTTTTATAAGGGTATTTTATTGGATGGTTAAAAAGCACACAAAATATAGGGGTTTCACCTTAAAAACTAAGCATAAACCCTTATTTTTTTATAAATCATCAGGGTTTTTAATGAGTGCGCAGAAATTCTCAGTTTGTCACTTCACCGGTAGGCAATTGTAGATATTTGATGGTGCAGTTCTCCAGATTCACTTCCTGATGTGTCGTCAGTAAAACCATGCCACCCTTATTTACATGCTGTTGAATCATTTTCAAAAAAAACGCTACGCCAATGACATCCAGCGAGGTGAACGGTTCGTCCAGGATCCACAGCCTGGTATCACTAAGTATAGCCTGGGCCAGGGCCACTCGTCGTTTTTGGCCTGCAGAAAGCTGATTGCAATACATTTCTTCAAAACCATACAGGCCTACTTTTTCCAGCACATCCAGCATTTGCTGCTCTTCACGGCTGGTGCTTAATTCACAATAACTGCGAATATTTTCTACCGGAGTCAGCTCCAGCTTAATCCCCTGCTTATGCCCCATATAAGCCAGTTGCTCATTGTATTCACTGCGGTATTTTCGACAATCATATCCGTCAAAACTAATTTCACCCGTCACTGGCAACGCCAGACCCGCTAAAATTCTCAATAAACTGGTTTTTCCAGTGCCATTTTCACCTTTAATGTGAACAATTTCTCCTGGAGAAAGCTCAAAGCTCAGATCGTTAAATAACTCGCGATAGCCTCTTTCACAGCTCAAGTGGCTGACACGGAGCCCTTTGCTATCGAGGAATTCTTTGGATATATTATTTTCTTGCGGCACAGGACTTAATTTCATTAGGGCATCCGCAAAAATTAATTTGCATTTATCAGTTTTCAATTGCCATTCTA
>CBDTVA010000304.1:0-4100 GCA_965363935.1 uncultured Gammaproteobacteria bacterium
AAGGAGAATTACAACCTTCATATGAACTGGAAATATACCACAAAAATGGAGATAATATCTGGTTGAATGTTTCTGAAGTGCCGGTTTTTGATGAACAGGGTAAGGTAATTTCAGTCGAAGGTATTGCTCATGATATTAGTCAGCGTAAGTATTTTGAAACTATTTTATTAGCCAAGGAAAAGGAACAAAGAGAAATTCTGGATACTATGCTGGATGGCGTGATTACGATAGATGAAAATGGCCTGGTGATTACCTGTAATCCTGCAGCGGAAAAAATATTTGGTTATCAATTTTCAGAACTCAGGGGTAAATCTTTTGCGCTGTTATTTTCCGCCTCAAGTTTATTCAGTCTAACTCCGGATGAAGTGCCAGATGAAGAAAAAGATGTATTTGATTTGATAGGTATCAGAAGGCAGGAACAGGATGAAATATTTGTTGATGTTAACGGGGAACATAAGGATGGTTCTGTATTCCCTGTTCGCCTTTCATTGGCAAACTTATCGGTAGGAGAAAATGGTAAAAAACGCTATATCTGTTCCTGTTTTGATCTAACAGAACAAAAATATCAGGAAGAACAATTGCGCCGTTCGCAAAAAATGGATGCCCTGGGTAAATTAACCGGTGGTATTGCACATGATTTTAATAATATGCTGGGCGTTATTCTTGGTTATTCTGATCTCATGTTGATGAAAGCTAAAGAGCAACCAAAATTAGTTAAGTATATTAATGAGATCCGGTATGCGGGTGAGCGTGGAAAAAAACTAACTCAAAAATTGCTGGCCTTTTCCCGGCGTAAGGAAATGGAATCAGAACGAGTGGATATCAATGAATTATTGACCGACAATTATCACATGCTGACTAAAAGTCTTACCTCAAAAATTGAACTAAAATATAATTTGTCGGATGGCATATGGCCAGTCTGGTTTGACAAAGGCGATATGGAAGATGCCCTGGTAAACTTATCTATTAATGCTTTGCACGCTATGCCGGATGGCGGCACTTTAACTATCAATACTGAGAATGTTACTATGTCACCCGAACAGGCTCAATTACGTAATATCAAGCCTGGTGATTTTGTGCATTTGTCAATGACAGATACAGGCATTGGGATGGATAAAAAAATCATCGACCAGATATTTGATCCATTTTTTACGACCAAGGATGATATTGGCACGGGTTTGGGTTTAAGTCAGGTATATGGCTTTATTCAACACGCAGGAGGAGGGATTAATGTTTACTCTGAACTGGGATATGGCAGTTGCTTCTCAATGTTTTTTCCTCGTTTTCAATTAGAGAATAGTGATCAAGCTCATGATAGTAAAACAAAGCCTGTGACAGCTATTTATGATACCTTGCATGGTAGTGGTGAAATAATATTACTTGTTGATGATGAACCCTCTCTATTGTCATTGGGAGAAGAAATTCTGACCTTGAACGGGTATCGAGTATTTAAAGCAGAGAGTGCAGCAGCTGCTCTAAAAATCCTCGAATTTAATGAAAAAGAAAGTGGCAAAGACAGTGATAAAATATCCATGCTGATCAGTGATGTAATTATGCCGGAAATTGACGGTTATCAATTAGCAAAGACCGTTACCAATTTGTATCCTGATATTAAAATTCAGCTCTCCAGTGGTTTTAATGATGATCGACATTTAAAATATCTGGATGATTCATTGCATAATACCATACTGTCAAAACCATATACTTCTGATGAGCTCTTGAAAAAGGTTGCAGACGTGTTGCAAAAAAATTAATGGGCTGTTCTCCTACAGGAGTTTTGTGCCTTTAATTTTAAGGATTCAAAGGAACAAAATCCTGAATTGTGTCCTGTTTCATCATTTCCTTTCTGGCTTCATCCTGTTCAATAAAATGTGTGATGGCCGATCTCAGTGCATCGCCGTTCCAGTGTTGTTTGTTTATTGAGTATTGAGAACTTTCCAGATGATTAATCGCATCGATAAGACTGACATCATCAATGAGTTCAATGATCTGGGATAAGCCGGAAAGCGAGGCTTGATTAAAATAATATTTTGCCCATTTAACTAAAGCTTTGGTTGTACGATGGGCATCGTTTTCCTGGCAATGGCCATAGAGTATTTGCAGATATTTTTCATGATTGGTATTGACATTACTATTGTTTCTTTGTGTTGATGCAGCAAAAGACGGACGTTTCTTTTTTGCAGAAAGCAATAAAGCCAGAGTGACCAGCCAGAGAAACAGTAGCGTCAAACTCGCCCAGAACCAGGGGTTTTTGTTCATCAAGAGGTCTTTATAATCTACTTTTTCAATAATCTGTTGGGGTGGTTGCTTTGTGTTTGCTGCAGTATTGGTAGTATTTTTTTTGCTTAGAATCTCAGTATTAGAACTCAAAGAGTTTCCGCTATTGTTGGCAAGTTCAGGGTTTCCCTGAGCCAGTAAAGTACGTGCAGGAAGTATGGCTGTTTCCTGCTGGTTGGTTTTTGTATTCCACCAGTCAATTTTAATTTCAGGTAAAGTAAAATTACCGGTTTTTAAAGGGATGATGGCAATGGTATCCCGTCTTATACCGACCACTTTACCATCTATCATTTGCACATTCAGTTTTTCTTTGTCAGGATAGGCTTTTATTGAACGGGATGATGTCACGCTGGTAGCAGGCAATTGGGACGCCAAAAGACCCGTTGCCCTGACCACAATATGCCGGGTAATTGCTTCTCCTGATTTGATTGAGTTGATGTCTTCCAGGATCTCAGACTCTAAGACCAGATTTTCCGCTGGCAGCCAGTTTTTTCCTGTGTAATTTTCAGGTATGGGCAGAATATTCAAGGTAATCGGTTTAGTGCGGCTTATGATTGCTCGTCCGGGCCTTGAGAACAATGAGAAATTCTGACTTATTTCGGCGTTGGCTGAAAATGTGAGTGCCGGAATGGTTAGTGTGCCGCTTTGTTGAGGAAAAATAGCATAATATTGTTCAGTGATGTTATAACGATTATTGGCAATGACCTTGCTGTAGTTGTTGTCGTTACCCAGTTTTTCTACAACTGTGTTATTTAGCTCTAGATTGCTTAATGTGGCATTGGTAAAACGAATCCGGTGAAATAATTGAATTTTGACCAGGATCTGCTGTTGTACATAAAAGTCTCTTTTGTCATTATCAGATAAAGTAATTTTTAGAAAAAGATCTTTGCCGTCTAACGCGGGAGTGCTGGTTTGAATATTGATGACCAGATGAATGGGCTGGGTTTTTTCATTTCCGACCTGAATTTCAGGAATGGTAACTTCTCCGGTTCTTTTTGCCAACAGGGTAATCTTCCAGGCATGGGTACTGGATGCATGGCCATTGATCATACTGTAATTCTGGCTTTGACTTCTGCCCAGGATCTTAAAATCATTCCCCAGTTCTGATAAATCCGGCTTACCCGAACCATTCTCGGATTTAATTTCCAGGACAATAGTTTCATCTATGCTCATTACAGTGCGGCCGGTTGATGCACTGACCTTGGCCATGAGAGGTGAAGATGTCATCAATAGAATCAGAAAAAGCATTACAGTCAATAGACCTTGCCTGGCTGTATGGCTGTTATACTGATGTTGCTGAAAATAGAAGAAATACGGCTTCTGTCTTACCATGGTGCTCCCTTATATTGTTCTGGTGGATTTTGCTGCCGCTGTTTGAGCAGTGAATTGTTGCGAAACTTGATCCGTAAAAGGTCTCCCGGATTGTCCGGTATACGCTGTAGCCATTGTTTGAGTGATTGCTGTTCTTCCTGACTCAATTGAGATAACACATCATCAGCCTGTGTCTCTCTTGCTGCTTCCAGGTCGCCCTTTTCCTGCATAGAATCATCCATAGGGTTGGATTGGGTCTGTTGCTCAGAAGCTTCCTGACTGGATGGCACTTTGCCTGTTGAAGCTTTATTCTCTTCTGCCAGATCCTGAGCTTTGGGAGGCTCTTTAGCCGTAGATGGCCCTTGAACGGTTGATGGCCCTTGATCGGTTGATGACTCTTGATCGGTTGATGACTCTTGATCAGTTGATGACTCTTGATCGGTTGATGACTCTTGACCAGTTGATGACTCTTGATCATCAAATGCTTCATTACCCGCTGATGGCTCATTCTT
>CBDTVA010000305.1:0-4077 GCA_965363935.1 uncultured Gammaproteobacteria bacterium
GAATAACACTAGGTACAAATACCTACTGCTAGTTTTATCTCAGAAGTTATACTAAACTAACAATAGTACATTTTTTTGATGCAAATTTAAGCGTTCGATTTCTTTATAATACTTCTAGCATTAAGGAGGCGAGGGATGCGTATGGTAAAAAAATATTCCAAATACATTGCCCTGAATTTTTGTTTTATATCAGTCCCCTTCTGTTGCATCGTCAATGCTCATGCCGATCATATTGATAAATTTGATTTCCTTATGGCCGAAGCCAATCATCAGATCAATAGCGTACACGACAAAGCAACAAACCAGCGTTTTACTGCCTGGGAACATTTAATCTACCATAGCCTGGGTAAAACCGCAGAAGAAAAAGTAAAATCAGTGAATGATTTTTTTAATCGAATGACCTGGATCTCGGATAAAAAACTCTGGAATCAAAAAGATTACTGGGCAACGCCCATTGAAAGTTTAATACGTAATGCCGGTGATTGTGAAGATTTTAGCATTGCCAAATATTTTACCCTGTTGGCACTGGATATTCCCGTTGAACACCTGAGAATCAGTTATGTAAAAATGGCTGACCAACAAAACCATATGGTGTTAAGTTATTCTCCATCACCAGACTCTGAACCATTAATACTGGACAATTTCAATAAGGTAATCCTAAAAAAACACCAGAGAAAAGATCTCACCTTTATGTTCAGTTTCAATAGTGAAGGCTTATGGTTATCCGATAATAAAAAGATCGCTCTGAATGATGAAAATGCCCTGAATCACTGGACCAGTATGATGAACCGCATAGAAAAAGAGCAGGGATAGCAAAACTATTTCCCTGCTTTCTTATTTTATCAGTCAAACAGATTAAAGCGTTTTTCCCCGTCTATAAATTGAATAATATCATTGAATTTCCTATACTTAATTATAGAGAACTAGCGTCACTACTGGTGTCCGGCTGGTTATTGTAAGTGCTAAGCCCATAAGTAAATTGCAATGGAATCAGAATGGCCATCAAAACGACTATAACATGCTTGCCTCTTGCAATTATTCTACTGGGCTGTGCTACTAGCCCGCCAAAACCAATACTGTATCCGAATGCTCATTTCAACCAGGTGGGACAACAAGTAGCCAATCAGGATATTGCAAGTTGCAGAGCCATGGCCCACTCTTCCGGTGTCAATGAAAAGAAAGAGGGTGAAATCGGCAGGAATGCTGCCGGGGGAGCTGCTATCGGCGGCGCTGCCGCAGGTGCCTGGGGGCTGGTTTACGGTGATGCATTAAACAGGGCAGCAGCCGGCGCCCTTGCCGGTGCCGCAGCAGGAACAACACGTGGGGCAATAAAGTCTTCTGAGACGTCCCCCGTGTTTAAAAACTTTGTGCAAAAATGTCTGCGTGATCGTGGCTATGAGGTTATTGGCTGGCAGTAACAGAGCTTTTCAGAATAATTCAATCCAGAAAAAAACCGGATCATTAAATGCACAAAAACACCATAGTATTTTTTTTAGTCAGTATATTATTTTTTTCAACCACAATACAAACATTGGCAAATAGTTTAGCGCTTCCTGAAGAAACCTTAAAGCATGATCAACAAATACTAAAAATAACCCGCCAGAGCCTGGATCATATTATTCAGTATATGCAAACTGAGCCCGAATTATTTCCGCCTGAAAAACTTGATGAAAAACGTTTATTAAATCGCGAGCAACGTGCTGCAATATTAACGACCTGGCAAATTTTTTTACAGCATATTTATACTTTAGACGTTTTAGGGCAAAAATATAATCTTTATTACCAGCAACTCGACGAATACAAATCCGAAAACAAATCCGAAAACAACGCCGAAAACAAAGCCAGGCATACAGCATTTAAAATGGCCTACGGTGCTTTTTTAACACAATATCGTTATGCACTTGATTTTATTACTATTTGCGAAAATGATCCGACGCTGCACATTGTTTTAAACGAAGCAGATTCTGAGCATGCACTTAATGCGGGGCTCTACAAGGATATAAAATTTCGTTTTCTCAATGTCTTGCGTGGCATTGAGTTTGCTCGTTTAGAGGTAGTTTACCAGTTTTACCTTGATGCACCCTCCTTATCTGACACAGGGGAAGAACAATCCTCACTAGAAACAGCTATTGCTAAGGACAGCCATGCTATCTGGCAGGCAGGTAAAGGCAGTGGACCCGAGCAAACAGCAAAAAATGCCATGACCATAGTTAAAGATACTTTTTTTACCACCTGGTTCCCGCTACAAAAAGAAGTTTCACAATGGATGGGTGATACGAAAGTTTTCCGCCAGAGCAAAAATTTAATTTCATCTCAACAAATTAACGACCTACAGAAAAAATTACAACCGGGTGACATATTAATAGAACGACGGGAATGGTATTTGTCTAATCTGGGTTTGCCCGGTTATTGGTCTCATGCAGCCCTGTACATTGGCACGGCTGAAGAACGTAAGGCTTTCTTTGCCGGTTCTGAAATACAGACCTGGTTAGCGCAACATTATCCGGATTATCAGGCGAAGGATGTCAATGAGTTATTAAAACAACGCTATCCAGAGGCTTATCAAATCAGTTTAACAAAACAGGAAGATGATCATTTGCCACGCGTAATCGAAGCAATCAGTGAGGGGGTATCTTTTACAACATTAGAGCACTCAGCAGGTGCCGATTCGATTGCAGTATTACGTCCACGTCTGGATAAAACCGTTAAAGCAGAAGCCATAGTACGTGCATTTGCTTATAGCGGCAGGCCCTATGATTTTAATTTTGATTTTGTTACCGATGATGCTTTAGTTTGTACTGAAGTGATTTACAAAATATATGAACCCACATCAACTCAAGCCGGTTTAAAATTACCTGTTAGTGAAATATTAGGCCGTAAAGCGATAACTGCCAATGATATCATTGAGTTATTTGCTGCAGAATTTGAACCCGGGCAACAACAATTTGAGTTTATTATATTTCTGGACGGTTATGAGCGCGAAAATAAAGCCATTGAAAGTGATATGGAAAGCTTAAGAGCAAGTTGGTTGCGACCTAACTGGCATATCCTGGTACAGGATGCACCATTAGAAAACCAATAACTTGAATGGATGGACAATCACCTTATCACCGGGAGCCACACTACCTGAGTCATGAGGCAGGCCGAAAAAACAGGCCTGATTTAATCGCCCGAAGATCAGAGGACGTCCGGGTTTCAGATGCAGCTTTGAGAAATATACTGTTCCGTTGGCTTGCAATGCCTGCTTAATTTAATCCGCATCACCAACAGAGACACCACCGGAAGTAATGATCATATCAGCTTCGTGAGAAGCAGCTTCCAGTGTTTTCTGTATGGTCTCCTGAGTGTCAGGAACCACACCCAGATCGATGACCTCAGCACCCAGATTCTTTAATAAACCGGATAGGGTATAACGGTTACTATCGTGTTTAATCTGATAAGGTAAATCACCCGCCACTGCAGGAAAATTGTCTATAAATTCATGGCGGCTGTAGCCCATTTCCAGTACCAATTCATCCCGGTATTGGTTCACCACATTAACCGCCTGCAACTTCCGGCAACAAGGCCAGAGTATCACCTTCTTTCAGCCTGGTCTTATCCCGCTCTTCGCTGCAAACAAAAACACCATTGAGGATCACCAGATGGGCATCGTCACGATCAATACGAAAATGATCGATGATATCATTAACATGCAGCCCTCATAGAACAGGCCAGATAAGCTTCCATTAAACGCATGGGATTGCTTTGCAAACGTTTTTTCCAGGCACCGAGATGCACTTTACCCCGAATCAAACCACGTACCACACCCATGTGTTCAGTGTGCCCAAGGCTACTGACACCCACCAGACAATCCTCTTTAAATTGCAGATTCAGGTATTTAAAACGTGCACGGTCAAGCTGGATCACTTCATCTCCGCCAGCTACTCCCATCCATTGACCAAAAGACGTTGCAATCAGTCCCAGTGTATCCAGAACATTCATATTCAGGCTTCCCTGATGGGACAGGGAATTCCCTTGCACCATATTTATCCAAAAATCTCTAAATAAACTAAAGCGAAATACCCCGTCATTCATGTC
>CBDTVA010000306.1:0-4072 GCA_965363935.1 uncultured Gammaproteobacteria bacterium
AAAAACACTGGTAAAGTGATATTTGGCACTACTGTGGTGCTCTATGATGAAGAGGAGGATAAAGAAATCACCTATCAGATTGTGGGTGCAGATGAAGCTGATATTAAAGCGGGCAAAATTTCTGTCTCATCCCCGGTTGCTATGGCATTGATTGGTAAAGAAATCGATGATGTTGCACTGGTTAAAACCCCTGGGGGCGACAAAGAGTATGAAATTGTCGATGTAAAATACATTTAGCAGTTGCATTGGATTAGCATGTCATTGAACAAACTCAGTAGCCACTTTTTAAATCAGACCAGCGGCGAAAAAATTCTGCTGACGTTCTGGGTTGGCTCACTTTGGGCAATTGGTTATCTTGCTGTGCCCACTTTGTTTGCTACACTGGAAAACAGACAACTGGCTGGTATGCTGGCAGGTAAAATGTTTACTGCTGTCAGTTATGTGGGTGTGTTTTGTGCTTTGATGTTATTGTTATCAACGGCGAAAAGGTCAATTCAGATCAAGACGGATAAACAGATCTGGCTTTTAATACTGATGTTGCTGCTGGTGATAATAGGTGAATTTATACTGCAGCCGCAGATGGCTGAGCTAAAGCAGTCCGTACTGGTGGATGGTTCAGAAGTTGCACAGCAATTTGACCGACTGCATCACATTGCCACATCGCTCTATATGATCAATTCATTACTCGGCCTGGCTTTGGTTGTTTTTCATTCGAAACAAAAACTTTAAGCAAAAAATAGCTCAATCTGAAATAATGTTAATTCAATAAAATTAAGTTGTTTTTCCCGATCTTCATCCGGTGGTGAAATAATATCTTCAATAAAATACTGCATCTCCTGCAGATCAACGAAAAAATAGGCTGTAATCAGAAGCAAAGTGATTATGACTAACAAATACAATGCGTATTTAAATTGATGCGCAGGTTTTTTCACTTTTTTTCCAGGTTGTCTGGTTTTTATAGCCATTAATTTCCATTAATCGCTCTGAGTTTACCGATGCCTGTTGAATTGATAAACTCAGTTTAGGAGAAAAATGTGTAAAAACCAATCAGCTATGAATTGATTTGCAGATCAGAAGTCCTGTTGATCTAAAGCGGGAATCGTTATTTGGGTAATTCAATACGCGGTTTTTTCTTATTGTAGCGATAATAAATACCGATATGGCCAATAGTCTGCACTTGTTCTGACTCAGTCTGACGAGCGATAATATCAATCATTCTGTTTTTCTCATCCCTGTCATCTGCATTGACACGAACCTTGATAAGTTCGTGATCGTCCAGAGCCTGATTGATTTCATTGACTACATTATCAGTCAGCCCGGCGTTGCCAATGAGTACCACCGGCTTCAGGGAATGAGCTTGAGCACGAAGAAAACGGATTTGTTTATTATTTAGCGGCATAACAGACTCATTTACGGGAAAAGCAGCGATTATACCGTGTACCAAATCTTGTTTCACGGTAAAATAGTCAATCACGCTAAATTTTATATGCAAAAACCTGTTTATGGTATTTTACTCAACGATTTAACCCTGGTTTTTAGTTGCTGTTTTAACTTTGATATATAACTCTGGTAATTAACATGGCACGGAGCAAAAGCAGTTCTGAGTGGTTACAGGAACATTTTAAGGATCCATATGTCTTAAAATCACAGCGGGAAGGTTATCGCTCCCGTGCTGCTTATAAATTGCTGCAAATCCAGGAAAAAGACAGGCTTATGAAGCCTGGTATGAATGTGGTGGATTTGGGTGCCGCACCAGGCGGCTGGTCACAGGTCGCCCGGCAATTTATTGGCAGCAAGGGTAAAATTGTTGCTCTGGACATTCTGCCTATGGAACAATTGGCGCAGGTTGAGTTTATCCAGGGGGATTTTCAGGAAAAATCTGTTCTCAATGAGTTGCTGGCACTATTAAATAATGAGCCGGTGGATCTTGTAATTTCGGATATGGCCCCCAATGTAACAGGGGTAAAGGCGGTGGATCAGCCTAAAAGCATCTATTTGCTTGAACTGGCAATTGATTTAGCCGATCAGGTGCTCAATCCCAGTGGGACATTATTGATGAAAGTCTTTCAGGGCGAGGGATTTCAGCCTTTACTGGCTGATTTGAGGCAGCGTTATCAAAAGGTCATCACCCGCAAGCCCGATGCTTCAAGAGCGCGTTCATCTGAAGTCTATCTACTGGCAAAAGGTTTCAAAGGATAAAAAGCAGCACATTCCAGCTATTATCAATAGTTAAAATGTGCTATATCTGTAGTTTAAGTAGACTGTCCGGGCTCAGTTGTTATGGCTGGACACTATTTTAGTAAAGTAAACATGAAATAAAGTTGGAGTATTCGTTTTGAACGAAATGACAAAAAATATCCTGCTCTGGGTGGTAATCGGTATCATTCTGATGTCTGTCTTTAGCAATTTTACCCCGACCACGGGGCCTAAAGAAATGAGCTACTCTGATTTTATTCAGAATGTTGAACGGGGTTCGATCAATGAAGTTAAAATTGAAGGCCGGGTGATAACAGGCAATACCCTGGAGGGCAAGCGTTTTACCACTTACAGCCCGGAAACCGATAACGGTGCACTGATTGGTGTCCTGCTGGACAATACGGTGAAAATTATTGGTGAACCACCCAAACAGCAAAGCCTGCTGGTACAATTGTTCATTTCCTCTTTTCCCATTTTACTGATTGTAGGGATCTGGATTTATTTTATGCGTCAGATGCAAGGCGGCGGCGGTGGTCGTGGCGCCATGTCTTTTGGTAAAAGCAAAGCCAAATTACTGGGTGAAGATCAGGTAAAGATCAACTTTTCAGATGTGGCGGGTTGTGATGAAGCCAAGGATGAAGTCAGTGAACTGGTTGATTATCTGAAAGACCCGGCTAAATTCACCAAACTGGGCGGCAAAATCCCTAGTGGTGTCTTAATGGTGGGCAATCCTGGTACTGGTAAAACTTTATTGGCCAGGGCAATCGCAGGTGAAGCCAAGGTGCCGTTTTATACTATTTCCGGTTCAGATTTTGTGGAAATGTTTGTCGGCGTCGGTGCTTCCCGTGTTCGTGATATGTTCGAACAGGCAAAAAAACATGCACCTTGTATTATTTTTATTGATGAGATCGATGCTGTTGGTCGTCATCGTGGTGCCGGCCTGGGTGGCGGGCATGATGAGCGAGAACAGACCCTGAACCAGTTACTGGTTGAAATGGATGGTTTTGAAGGCAATGAAGGGGTGATTGTTATTGCTGCAACCAACCGCCCGGATGTACTGGATCCAGCCTTATTGCGTCCGGGACGTTTTGACCGCCAGGTGGTGGTGCCCTTACCCGATATTAGAGGCCGTGAACTTATACTTAAAGTACACCTGCGCAAGGTGCCCATTGATGATAATGTTCAACCCAAATACATTGCCCGTGGTACACCCGGATTTTCGGGTGCCGATCTGGCCAACCTGGTCAATGAGGCAGCTCTGTTTGCGGCTAAAGAAAACGCCCGTGTGGTGAGTATGTCGCATCTGGAAAAAGCCAAAGATAAAATCATGATGGGTACTGAACGTAAATCTATGGTGATGAAAGATAAAGAGAAAAAAATGACGGCTTATCATGAGGCGGGGCATGCTATTGTCGGCCTTCTGGTGCCTTCTCATGATCCGGTTTACAAGGTGAGTATTATTCCCCGGGGCAGAGCGCTTGGCGTGACCATGTTCCTGCCGGAAGAAGATCGCTACAGCCTGAGCAAGGAGCAACTCAACAGTCAGATATCCAGTCTGTTTGGTGGTCGAATTGCAGAGGAACTGATATATGGTTCCGATATGGTGACTACCGGTGCCAGTAATGATATCGAACGGGCCACGGAGCTGGCTCGTAATATGGTCACCAAATGGGGCTTGTCAGCCAAGCTAGGGCCTCTGGCCTATTCTGAAGAGGAAGGAGAAGTGTTTCTTGGTCGTTCGGTGACCAAGCATAAAAATGTCTCGGATGAAACAGCCCATATTATTGATGAAGAGATCCGTCACGTCATTGATAGCAACTATGGTCGGGCCGAGCAAATCCTTAAGGAAAATGTTGACAAACTGCACAGCATGACC
>CBDTVA010000307.1:0-4071 GCA_965363935.1 uncultured Gammaproteobacteria bacterium
TTTGTAAAGCAATGGTTGAAACAGGAATTAAACCAGACTTTATTACTGTTGATGGTGGCGAGGGCGGCACCGGTGCAGCGCCGTTAGAATATTCCAATTCCGTTGGTGTCCCTCTAAGAGATGCGTTAGCCTTTGTGGTCGATTGCTTAATGGGCTTTGATTTAAAAAAAGAAATTAAAGTCATTGTCAGCGGTAAAGTGATTACCGGATTTCATCTTATCAAGAATCTCGCTTTAGGTGCTGATCTGTGCAATAGTGCCAGAGGAATGATGCTGGCTTTAGGATGTATACAGGCATTAGAATGCAATAAAAATAAATGCCCCACTGGAATTACGACACAAAATCCAAAATTTACGGTCGGACTGGTGGTTGAGGATAAAAATTTTCGGGTTGCCAACTATCACCATGAAACCATTCAAAGTGTTCGTGAACTGCTGGCAGCTGCCGGTTTGGATCAAACTAAACTATTAAATCGCTCTCATATCCACCGTCGTGTTAGTGCGACTAAAACACTTCGTTATGATCAGGTGTTTCCTTATGTTGCAACGGGTAGCTTGTTAGAAGCACCCTATCCTGAACAATTTGAGCAGGAAATGAAAGAAGCGACGGCCAATAGCTTTATCGCAAAAAAATGTTTTGCCAATGTTGATGGAGAAATGGTTTGTATGGTGTCTTAAAATTTACATTATTGTGCAGAACCTTATTAAATGAAATCTTATGAAAGTATCAGATTTATTAGTTAAAGCATTAGAAAATGAGCAGGTTGAATATATCTTTGGTATACCCGGAGAGGAGAATCTTGATTTTCTGGATTCGTTAAGAAATTCATCGATTAAGTTGATTTTGACACGTCATGAACAAGGTGCCGGTTTTATGGCGGCCACCTATGGCAGACTAACAGGAAAACCAGGTGTCTGCCTCTCAACATTAGGTCCAGGGGCGACGAATTTAGTCACACCAGCAGCTTATGCTCAGTTGGGCGGGATGCCGATGATGATGATCACGGGACAAAAACCGATTAAAAAAAGCAAGCAGGGTCAGTTTCAAATTGTTGATATTGTGCACTTGATGAAACCCATTACGAAATATACCCGGCAAATTGTCAATGCCAATAATCTGCCTTCATCAGTACGAGAAGCTTTTCGTCTTGCCATGGAAGAAAGACCAGGTGCAGTGCATATTGAATTACCCGAAGATATTGCGGCAGAAGAAATTGATGAGCAGGTTTTTGAGGTGATAAATTATCAACGTCCTGATGCAGATGATTCTGCTATACGGGCGGCGGCCAAAATGATTGAAGCTGCGAAAATGCCTTTATTACTCATTGGTGCAGGCGCAAATAGAAAGTTAACTCAAGAAGCACTCTCATATTTCATTGAAACCACAGGAATACCATTTTTTAGCACCCAAATGGGTAAAGGTGTCGTTGATGAACGGCATCCTCTGTTTTTAGGTACTGCGGCTTTATCCGATCATGATTTCTTACATTGTGCGATTAATCGCTCTGATCTGATTGTCAATGTGGGTCATGATATTATTGAAAAACCACCTTTTATAATGGAACATGGTGGTAAAAAAGTCATCCATGTGAATTTTTTTCCTAATCAGGTGGATGATGTTTACTTTCCTCAATTAAATGTGGTGGGTGATATTTCAACATCGGTTAAGAGAATTGCTGACGAAGTTGAGAATACTAGCAAATTGGACTTGTCTTATTTTAATAAAATTAAGCTTGAGGTTGATACTCACCTGGCAAAGTATTCGCTGGATAATCGTTTCCCAGCCTTGCCGCAAAGAGTGGTGAATACTATCCGTAAAAAAATGCCCGATGATGGCATTGTGACTCTGGATAATGGCGTTTACAAAATCTGGTTTGCGCGTAATTATCCCTGTCATCAGCCCAACACGTTATTATTGGATAATGCTTTGGCAACGATGGGGGCTGGATTGCCGTCAGCCATGGCAGCAAAATTAATTAATCCGGATAAAAAAGTCATAGCAGTCTGTGGTGATGGTGGTTTTATGATGAATTCTCAGGAAATGGAAACCGCCGTGCGCTTAAAACTAAACCTTATCGTCATTATTTTAAATGATAGTGCTTATGGCATGATCAAATGGAAGCAGGAAGGTTTAGGTTTTGAAAATTTTGGTCTGGATTATGATAATCCAGATTTTGTTAAATATGCAGAAAGTTATGGTGCTTTGGGTCATCGTCCAGACAGTTGCGAAAATTTTTCTGAAATTCTGGATCATTGTCTGCAGACAGATGGTGTTCATCTGATTGATTTGGCCGTTGATTATTCTTTAAATCACTCTATTTTGAATGATAAACTAAAACAAAAAACCTGTATTTTATAAGCTTTCAGGCAAACTAAGAAATTAAGAGAAAGATGATGACCACTCATAAAAAAGTAAGCGTATTATCACCCTATGATAATCGACTCATTAAAGAATTACCTCTGGCCAGTGCTTCAGAACTTGAAGAAGCAATTACGTTAGCTCATGAACATTTTATTGACCGAGATAAATGGCTGGCACCTCATGAACGCATTGCCATTTTACAGCGCACGGTTGATATTATGAAAACCCGTATTCCTGAACTGACTGAAATCGCAGCTCAAGAAGGAGGTAAGCCTTACATGGATTCGTTGGCTGAGGTTGAACGAGCGGTTAACGGTGTGCAATTAGCGATGGAGCATATTTCACAAATAAAAGGTGAACAGATACCCATGGGCTTAACACCTGCTTCAGTCAATCGTATCGCCTATACATTCAAAGAACCTATCGGTGTGGTCTCTTCTATTAGTGCATTTAACCATCCACTTAACTTAACCATCCATCAGACGGTACCGGCAATTGCTGTTGGTGCGCCTGTTATTATAAAACCCTCATTAACAACGCCTTTATCCTGTTTAGCTTTCATGGATATTTTATATGAAGCCGGTTTGCCTAAAGGATGGTGTCAGGCCGTGTTATGCAATAGAGATATTGCAGAGCAACTGGTGACTGATCAGCGAGTCAGTTATTTATCCTTTATTGGATCGGCTAAAGTCGGCTGGCAGTTACGTTCTAAACTGTCAGACGGTGCACATTGTGCATTGGAGCATGGCGGTGCAGCACCTGTTATTGTGGAACCTGATGCCGATATTGATGAGATGATACCCGCTTTATTAAAAGGTGGATTTTATCATGCAGGTCAGGTCTGTGTTTCTGTACAGCGTGTTTTTGTTCATGAGACGCTATGTGAGTCTGTGGCTGGTCAACTGGCCGAGTTGGCGAAAAATTTAATTGTGGGTGATCCACTGGATAAAAATACTGAAGTCGGTCCATTGATATTGCCGCGAGAAGTTGATCGCGTTCATGACTGGGTGACTGAGGCCATTTCAGCAGGGGCGCAGTGTCTTTGTGGTGGTCAACGTATTTCTGAGTCCTGTTATGAACCCACGGTGTTATTAAATCCACCGGAAAATGTCAGGGTCTCGACTCAGGAAATTTTTGGTCCTGTTGTCTGTATTTATTCTTATACTGATCGTGATAAAGCAATCCAACAAGCAAACTCTCTGGATTATGCCTTTCAGGCAGCGGTTTATACAAAAAACCTGGAAGTTGCTCTGGATACGGTGAACCGATTAAATGCCAGTGCTGTTATGGTTAATGACCATACCGCTTTTCGTGTGGACTGGATGCCTTTTAGCGGGCGTAAGTCATCAGGAATGGGTGTCGGCGGCATCCAGTATTCTATGCATGAAATGATGCTTGATAAAATGATGGTTATAAAAAAATAAAGAAATGATCATGAAATTAAATAGAATTTTAATCGTTATAGTTTTTCTCATGCCTTTAACGCTGGTGTGGAGTCAATCCAACAAATTGGTGGTTGACGTTCCGATAATTTTAAATGGCGATCAATTATCACAATTCAAAGGTAAAGAAATACAAAATCTGAGAGTATTCACTGTCAAAAATGGACAGGCATCGGTTATTCCTTTTCAGATAGATCAACTCGATTCGGATGGTGGGGTTCTGACATGACTAAAACTTCTTCTCGGGTTAATCCCCTACAGGGCAAAT
>CBDTVA010000308.1:0-4065 GCA_965363935.1 uncultured Gammaproteobacteria bacterium
CAGGTTGAAGACTCTGCACAGGTTGAAGACTCTGCACAGGTTGAAAACTCTACCAGCCAGGTAAGTGAAAAAATACTTGAAAATGGACTGAAGGTGATTGTAAAAACGGATCACCGTGCCCCGGTTGTGATTTCGCAAGTCTGGTATAAAGTAGGTTCAAGCTATGAGAGTGGCGGTACAACGGGAGTTTCCCATGTGCTGGAACACATGATGTTTAAGGGCACTAAAAAGGTTCCCACTGGTGAGTTCAATAAAATCATCTCCCGTAATGGTGGTGAAGATAATGCCTTCACCTCAAAAGATTATACCGCTTACTATCAAAAGCTGGAAAAAAGCCGTCTCAAGGTGAGCTTTGAGCTGGAAGCAGACCGTATGAGAGGCTTGCTTCTACCGGAAGATGAATTCAACAAAGAAATTATGGTGGTCATGGAAGAGCGTCGCTGGCGTACTGATGATAAGCCTCAATCTTTAACCTATGAACAATTTTATGCCACAGCATTTGATAATAGTGGCTATCACAATCCCACCATTGGCTGGATGGATGATTTAAAAAACTTGGCTGTTGGTGACCTGAATACCTGGTATCAGCGCTTCTATGCACCCAATAATGCCACTCTGGTTGTGGTTGGTGATGTTAAACCTGAAGCTGTTTTTAAACTGGCAGAGCATTATTTCGGTGACCTTGAGCCCTTTAAGGTTGCTGCAGCCAAGCCGCGAGTTGAGCGTGAACAAAAAGGCAGCAAACGGATTAACATGGAACTGGAAGCCAAATTGCCTTATTTGATAATGGGTTATAAAGTCCCGGTGATTAACACCGCAAAGCAAGCTTGGGAGCCTTATGCTCTGGACTTGTTAGCCGGGATACTGGATGGCGGTGAAAGTGCACGCATCAGCAAAAATCTGATCAGGGGGAGTAAAATTGCTACTTCTGCAGGAGCAGGCTATTCACTGGGTTCGAGAATGCAGACCCTGTTTCTGCTCGATGGCATTCCGGCCAAAGGTGCTACAACGGCTCAGTTGGAACAGGCACTGCTTAACGAACTGGAAGATATAAAAAACAATCGAATAACTGATGAGGAGTTACAACGGGTTAAGGCCCAGGTCATTTCATCGGCTGTTTATGAACAGGATTCCATGTTCTATCAGGCCATGAAAATCGGTGTTGCCGAAACTGTGGGTGTTGGCTGGAAAGAAGACCAAAAATATGTTGATAAAATACAGGCTGTTAGCGCAGAACAGATACAACAGGTCGCAAGAAAATATTTTATTCCTGCAACCCTGACCGTTGCCAGCCTGAAACCCATTTCCAGTCAAGCTGCTGAGGAAAAAAAAACTGAAACTCAAGTACTAGGGCAGGTAAACTAAAATGACTGAAGTTTCCAGGAAAGAAAATAAACTGCTTGTCATTGTTACAACCTTTATTACGCTGGCAGTCCTGTTTACAGGGTATAGCGTTAGTGCCACTGAACCTGAAAGATCGGTTCAGGGCAGGGTAAAGGTGGGCAAAATAACCCAGTGGTACACAAAAAATGGCATGGAAGTACTTTTTCAGAAGGCCGATAGCCTGCCCATGATCGATTTCAGGCTAATTTTTGATGCCGGGGCAGCAAGAGACGGCAGTTTCAAATCTGATGATGGTATTGTGCTGGCCGGTTTGGCCAAACTAACTAATAGTCTGATTTTTGAAGGTACCAGTGAACTCAGTGCCAATCAGATTGCTGAGCAATTTGCCAGTCTGGGCGTTGAATATGGTAACGGCAGTTATCGGGATATGGCTATTGTCAATATCCGAACCCTGAGTTATGAGCAGCAACGAAATAGTGCTCTAAACCTGTTAAATAAAATTCTCAGCACAGCCAGATTCCCGGAAGATTCGCTGCAACGGGAACGTGCACGAATGCTGGTGGCGCTGGACTATGAAGATCAAACTCCGGCAAAAAAAGCTTCGCGTTTTTTTTATGATGCCCTCTACCCTGAGCACCCCTATGGCACACCGCCTGGGGGTAATAGAATCAGTCTGAAAGCGATACAACAAAAAGATATTGGCGCCTACTATCAGCAATATTATGTGGCAAAAAATGTGGTACTGGCTGTTGTGGGAGACTTGACTGAATCTCAGGCTCGTGAATATGCGGAAAAAATTTCCACTGCCATTCCGGCAGGAGAACAGGCCGCGGCATTACCTCAGGCCCGTCAAAACCAGCAGGCTATAGAGGTTCGGGAAAATCACCCATCGACGCAAACAACAGTTCTTATTGGACAGCCGGTATTAAAACGAGGTGATAAGGACTTTTATGAACTCTATGTAGGTAACCATATACTGGGCGGCAGCGGTTTTAGTGCCCGCCTGATGAAAGAAGTTCGGGTAAAAAGAGGACTGACCTATAGTATTGGCAGTTATCTGGTTCCCATGCATGCTCAAGGTCCCTATCAGTTCAGCTTCACTACCAAGAAAAGCTCGACTGAAGAAGCCATTCGCCTGGTGGAAGAAAATTTACAGCAATTTATTGAGCATGGCCCGACTGAAGAAGAATTAAAGAATGCCAAATTAAATATTACTGGCAGCTTCCCTTTGCGTCAGACCAGCAATAAAGACATTGTGGAAAATCTGGCGGTGATTGGTTTTTATGATCTGCCTCTGGATTATCTGGATACTTACAATGCACATATTGAAGCGGTGACTCTGGAGCAGGTTAAATCAGCTTTCCAACAACGAGTTCACCCTGACAATATGACCACTATTATTGTCGGCCCAGATGTTGAAGTGGCGGCAGGTGAAGGTCAGGTTATTGAAGAAAGTAAAATCTAATCCGGGAAAAGCAGGAAAGTCTAATAAGTCAGGAGAAAAAACGTTTGACCGCTCAAAGACATTAAATCAGTTAAGGATAATTGGCGGTCAATGGCGCGGACGAAAACTCAATTTTGCTGATGGGGAAGGCCTGCGGCCGACTATGGATCGGGTTCGGGAGACCCTGTTTAACTGGCTGCAGGGTGAAATTGCTGGTGCACGTTGCCTGGATCTGTTCAGCGGCAGCGGCGCTTTGGGTTTGGAAGCCCTTTCCCGACATGCCAGAGAAGTGGTGATGATTGATAAAAATCCCCGGGCAATTCGAATGATTCAAAATAATCTTGATTTGCTGGAGGTGAGTAATGCCAGATTGCTGCAAATGGATGCGCGCGACTTTCTGATTGAGGGCACCACTAAAGGCACATTCGATTTAGTGTTTCTGGATCCACCGTTCAACAGGCAATTGGTGGCGCCTTTTTGTCGGCTTCTGAATGATGCAAACTGTTTATCTGCTCAGGCAAGCATTTATATTGAAATGGAAAAAAACGCAGGATTACCGCAATTACCTCAAGACTGGGAGGTAATTAAGGAGAAAAAGGCAGGGCAACTGGCCTATTATTTAGTACAATGTTCAATAGAATAAAGCATTCAATAGGCCAATTGAATGTACCCGCCCCGGTTTATCCGGCTTATGGTGCAGCCCCGGCATTTTCCAGAAAATGTCTCAGTTCAATGACTTCTTTGTGGTTGGATATAAACTTATGTGTTTGTTTTGGCAATAGAATTTTTTTTTCATTTAGAATGATCATAGTTTTGCCACTGTGTTTATTAAATTCGATTTCTGCCTCCAGTCCTTTAAGCAATTTCATTACTTCGGTCCATTGAACATCATTGCTAATAGGGTGCTGAAAGATTTTTTCCAGTGTTTTAGCGTGTTTGTGGTTCATAAGCTCCGGGGTCCTTAAACTTGAGTTTAGGTCTGCAGTTAATCTTGAAACCACCCTGTACTATAGCCTAATGGCTTTAATTATCAATTAATTTTTAAGTGATGAATCTGGTAGGTGACTGATTTTTTATGTATAATAGCATTTTATAATTAATTGAAATACTAATTCAATGTGTATAATCAGTTTTGGGTAGTGTAAATATGCTTTTTAATGTAAATAATGAAGAGAAAAAAAAGGCCAAGTGGCCACATGATTTATTTTTGGTGAATCTGATTGCTAATCATATTCTCGCTTTTGTTGCTACGCTGGGCATGGCGACCAGCTGGGCAT
>CBDTVA010000309.1:0-4051 GCA_965363935.1 uncultured Gammaproteobacteria bacterium
ACTTAAAATCCCGTCAGCCCGACGGTATAGAAGAAGTTTAATCTATTGTTGTACAGATTTCAATAGCTATTTAAAAAAATTTAACGTAGCTGATCCCCGACGGGGTATTACGCTCCAGTTTGTTCAGATATTTTGGATAAAGTATTATCAGGTCAGGAATGCAATATGTCATTTAATGAATTTGTTTTGAACAATGAAGTCCCCATACGCCTGAGTTTTTTCTTTGGTATCTTTATTGTTATGGCGGCCTGGGAAGTTTATGCACCCAGGCGTTCACTGAGTTTACCAAAAGTGGCTCGTTGGCTGAATAATCTGGGGCTGGTTTTTTTTAACAGCCTGCTGCTGCGTTTTCTTTTTCCTGCCGCTGCTGTGGGTGTTGCAGTTTTTGCCAGTGAGCATGGCTGGGGACTGCTCAATTACTATTCCCTGCCCTTTGTTGTTGCAGTTTTACTGTCAATAATTGCCATGGATTTCATTATTTACCTGCAGCATGTCATGGTCCATGCAGTGCCCATGTTATGGCGTCTGCACCGTGTTCATCACGCTGATCTGGATTACGATGTGACCACTGGCGCACGTTTTCATCCTGTTGAAATTATCCTTTCCATGTTGATTAAATTTGCCACCATTATTGTTATAGGGCCGCCTGTTATTGCGGTGATACTATTTGAAGTTATTCTTAATGGACTGGCCATGTTTAATCATTCCAATGTGGGTTTACCCAAGGCTTTAGACAAATTTTTGCGTTGGTTTATTGTCACGCCTGATATGCACCGGGTACATCATTCAGTTGAAGATGATGAAACCAATAGTAATTTTGGCTTTAATCTGACCTGGTGGGATCGCATATTTGGCACCTATCGTGAACAGCCCAGAGCTGGCCAGTTAGGAATGACCATTGGTATTCACAAGTTTCGTGATAGTAATCAAACCAATCAAATTATGGGCATGTTGTTATTACCTTTTAAAGGAAAAATCAGTGAATACGCGATTAATACTCGTAATTGGAGCAAATCATCAAATAACCCGTCGGATGAACAATAAGCATGTTTACTGGAATTGTACAGGCAACGGCTCACCTTGTTGATATTATAGAAAAAGAAAATTTTCGCACTCATGTCATAGAACTGGAGCAAGACTTATTAGAGGGTTTACAAACCGGGGCTTCGGTAGCACACAATGGCTGCTGTCTGACGGTGACGGAAATACAGGGAAACAGGGTATCATTTGATTTGATGCAGGAAACATTAAAGGTCACCAATCTGGGTGATTTACACATTGGCAGTGCTGTTAATATTGAACGAGCTGCCCGTTTTGGTGATGAAATAGGCGGTCACCAAATGTCCGGTCACATTCTTTTCACAGCTACAGTGAAAGAAGTGATCAAGTCAGACAATAATTGTCAAATCTGGTTTGAAATTCCCGGAGCCTATAAACGATTTATTTTCAGCAAAGGTTATATAGGTATTGACGGCATCAGTTTAACTATTGGTGACGTTAATGATCCGGGTTTAACTGCAGCAGGTGGTGGCTGTTATTTTAATGTCAATTTAATCCCGGAAACTCTGCAACGAACCAATATTGGCAACAGAAATATCGGTGATCGCATCAATATTGAAATTGATCCGCAGACACAGGCCATTGTTGAAACTGTTGAACGCATTATGGCTAATAAAGAGAAATTATCCTGAACTATAAACATTGAGAAAAGGATCTTTTAGTCTAACCCGGACGAACTGGATAATGACTTATTACGGAAATAAACTTCCTAAAGTCCTAATAACGACATAAGACTGCTCTCAATGGTAGTTGACAATTGATATCACGTTCGGAAAGTAAGGCCAGAAAAAGTTCCGCTGTTGCCAGTGCATCCGTCAGCGCATTGTGTGCTTTATAACGAGGTAGATGATAATGTTCGCGTAATGCCGCCAGACGCATTGCACCAGAAGTAAACGTAATATTACGTTTTTGTCGATAAGTCATAGCCAGTTCTTGCGTATCTATAACGGGTATAAGCCAATCAGTAGCATAAACTGCCTGGCAGGCCTGTTTTAAAAAACCCATCTCTACGGAAGCATGATGAGCGATTAATACTTTTCCTGCCAGGCAGTTGAGCAATGTATCCAGCATTACTTTTACACTGCTTCCAGCATCGGCCTGTTCATGGGTAATATTATGAATAATTATACTTTGTTCCGAAATACCTTTATCTGGTTTGACCAATTGATGTCTTGCCGTGTCAAGCCTGATTTCAAGACCACTCAAACCAACATAACCCGCACTGAGTATCTCATCATTTTTTTTATCCAGCCCGGTTGTTTCAAAATCAAGAGAAATATATTCTACATCATGACAAGCTTGAGATGCAGAAGGAAAAGGCGTTTGATAGAAAGTCTTTAAAGCACCATCAGGCACTTTTTTGAGGAGACTTTTTCGGCGGAATTCAAGCGGCAGGAACTGCTTTAACATTAAGTGAATCGTCCACTTTGACTACGCTGTTCAAGTGCTTTCTGGATAGTGCGAATAACAGAAAAGCAGTCTTTTAAATGGTTTCGTTCCAGTGCCGATAGTTCATCAGGTGCAAGATAGTTATCAACAGATTCATGATTAGTAATTTGTCGTGCCTGATTATTTAAGCGAATGCTATTAATCATCTCCCAGGAATCAATAAGATTTTCACTCCCTTCACTACTCAAACTACTAGTATTCGCTGCCTGTTTAAGACGATCGATGGTATTAGTTGATTTAATCTTATGTTTTAGTGCAAACACCCGAGCTATATCAGAAATGAGGATAAGTGCATTGATTTTGAGATCAATACTATTGGCATGACTGCCTTCACCCTGTAAAACAAACTGCCGGAAAAAACCCAAAGGGGGTTCATTTCGAATAGCCTGTGCAGTTAATGCAGCAATAAACAGTGAGTTGTTTGCGGTTATGGAAAACAGCCTGTCCTGTAATCCTGCCACTAACATAGAACCTTCCTGTTCAGTGTACACCGGCCGTAAATCAAAAAAATTACAAGCCAGCATAATAGCCTTTTTTTCCGGTTGTTCTATCCATTGGCGGAATGTTTTCTGCCATTCTGTGAGCGTTTTTCGCCATTGCGGGTTATTGGCCATTACTTTTCCGGGACAGTATTCCTGACCGCATAAATCAATACCAGTATTGACATAATTGGCCAGTTGACTAAAGTATTCCTGGTGCTGAGCCTGGTACTGATTTGCAATGAGCAAGGCATTATCTTGATCAGAAATGACACTCTGCTCCTGACGTCCCTGGGATCCCACTGCCAGCCAGACAAAATCAACGGGCGCCTTTCCAAGTTCAAGCTGAGCCAACTCTATCAATTTACGAGTAATTGCATCACTGATAGAGGTAAATGCCTGCCCAAAATGATAGGCCGTATATCCACTGTTCATGAGATTTGCTTGTAATTGAGGCAGTTTTAAAGAAACATTAATCAATGCTTCTCTGCTATCACACTGCTCAATACTCCTGGCAATTGATAAACTATGGTTACTCTGCCAGTCAATAATATCATTACCGGAAATAATGCCAATAACCTGACCTGCTTTAAGTACAGGTAAATGGTGAATATTATTGGTACTCATCATTAACAGGGCTCTAAAAGCGGACTGATTATGAGTGGTAGTTTTAGGGTTTCTGGTCATTATTTGAGTGATAGACTCTGATGGTGCAATTCCTTTAGCAATACAGCGAGAACGTAAATCCTGATCCGTAATGATACCAATAGAATGGTCAGATTCCAGAATAATAGCTGCACTCTGTTGCCTTTCGGTCATAAGCTGAGCAACTTCCTGAATCGATAAACTTGCACTGATAGGCTCAAATGCGGCATTAAGCAACTGTTCGGTGGTTGTCAGAAACAATGCATCATTTTGTGAACTGTTTCCTGATTGTGTTTCGTTCACGGCTTTAAGCGCCAGTCGTAAACGATCACCCTGAGACTTGTTAATAAAATGATTGATCTGGGGATAGGCAGATGCCAGTTCACCTTTAACAAATGAAATACGTTTATCACGAATTG